>CALMHE010000035.1 GCA_937863865.1 uncultured Anaerolineaceae bacterium
CTTCAGGACGACATCGAATTCAGTCTTTTCCTCAACGGGTTCAGCAGCAGCAGCCGCTGCGGGTGCAGCAGCAATCGCAGCCACGGGAGCGGCGGCGGAAACGCCCCACTTCTCTTCCAGCATCTTGACCAGTTCAGCGGCTTCCATGACGGACAGCGCGCTCAGTTCTTCCACAAGTTTAGACAGATCAGCCATTTTAAAAATCTCCTTACGATTGATTATTTACTGTTTTATTTTGTCTCTGGCTCACGCCAGGATATTCCGGACTGCGGACCACCCGTCAGCCGGTTGATCTCTCCGACTAACCGGCTGCAGGGACAGCCTCTTTCTCGGAATATGCTTTGAACACCGCTGCAAGCGAACGAGCGGGTTCCACCAGCGTGCGTACGAGTTGGCTGGCGGGAGCCTGAAGAACACCCAAAAGTCTGGCGCGCATGATGGGCATGGGGGGCAGTTCAGCAAGAGCTTTGACCTGCTCGTAGGATAAATATTCCAAACCAAGGAAACCACCCTTGATTGCAAATATCTCCGATTTTACCGTTGCATCAACCAGCATTTTAGCAATTGCAGGAGCATCCGAGCGGGCAAGCACCAACAGGGTTGTGCCTTCCATATCCGGCATGTGATAGTCCATCTTATTCATGGCTTCCAGGAGAAGCGTATTTTTAACAACATGAGCTTCACCACCGGCTTCGCGCACCTTGACGCGGAATGCATCGACGTCTTTCATTGCCATTTTTTTGAAGGTCACCATAAAAACACCCTGCGATTCCTTCAACCATTGCTTGTATTGATCTACCAGAACCTCTTTATGTTTACGTGAGAATGCCAATTAATTTTCACCTCCTTCCTGTTTCAGGATAAGAAAAGTCTTTACCTTGCCAATTGCCAGGTAAAGACTTTTCGCCTTCACAGGATATTTTTCCTGATCAGGATTCCACATCCCCTGAGGGATGGATTTTTTATATGGTCTTCACCTTGGCTGGATATTAAGCCTTCCTGCGAAGGCACCGGCTGTCTATGGTGAGAACAGCTATTCAATTGTGTAGTGCAGTCTGCCATAAGCAAACAGGCGGATTATAAGCGAAGCCAGCCTGCCTGTCAACCAACAAATTACATATTTTGAGCAGCGAGGGCATCCACCCTGACACCGGGACCCATCGTGGCAGTGATTGTCACGCGGCGGATATAAGTACCGCGGGCTGCTGCCGGGCGGGCTTTCTTAATGGCATCCATCAAGGCTGCAAAGTTTTCATACAGCTTCTCAACAGTAAAGGATGCCTTGCCGATCGGTACATGGATGTTGGCGGTCTTATCCAACCGGAATTCCACACGACCCGCCTTGGCTTCCTGGATGACGCGGGGCAGATCCTCCGCCGGAACAACCGTACCCGCCTTGGGGTTCGGCATTAAACCACGCGGACCCAGGACACGACCCAGGCGACCCGCCTTGCCCATCATATCGGGGGTGGCAATTGCAACATCAAAGTCAGTCCAGCCGCCCTGAATTTTGGCGATCCATTCATCACTATCCGCGACATAATCCGCTCCGGCTTCCTGGGCGCGGGTGGCGCCTTCAGCCTGGGCGAAAACCAGGACACGCACTGTCTTGCCCAAGCCATTGGGCAGGATGACAACATCGCGCACCATCTGATCCGCCTGCCGGGGATCGAGACCCATGCGCATGTGAACTTCCACCGTTGCATCAAAGCCAGCGTAGGAGGTTTCCTTCACCAGCTCCAATGCCTTGCGAGGTTCATAATAGGTATCTTGATCAATTTTGGCAGCTGCTGCCAAATATTTCTTACCGTGTTTTGCCATTTTTTCTCCTTCGTGGTGCCAACGAGCAAATCCTGCCGCCCTCCCACAAACGGTTAATCAACGATTGTTATGCCCATATTGCGGGCTGTGCCTTCCACCTGGCGGATGGCATCATCGATATCAACTGCGTTGGTATCTTTCATCTTCATTTCAGCGATTTCACGAACCTGGGCATGGGTGACCTTGCCAACCTTCTCGCGATTGGGAACAGCCGAACCTTTTTCCACACCAGCAGCCTTCTTCAATAAAATGGAAGTGGGCGGCGATTTGAGAATGAAGGTAAACGAACCATCGCTGTACACGCTGATTTCAGCAGGAATCACATCTCCCACACGGTTGCTGGTGCGGGCGTTGTATTCCTTGCAGAATGCCATGATGTTGATGCCAAAACCAGCAAGTGCTGGACCGACAGGCGGTGCAGGATTTGCCTTTCCTGCCGCCAATTGCAAACGAACAACACCTTTTAATTTCTTTGCCACAGTTTTTCTCCTTTGTGGTAATAGCGGGTGATAAGGGGAGCACCCTCCCACTTGAACCCCAGGCTTCCGCCTGCGGATCATTCACATTTAAGCTTTTTCCACCTGTAAAAAGTCCAGTTCCACGGGGGTTTCCCGCCCGAAGAAATTCACCATCACGCGCACCTTGGTGCGTTCCATGTCGATCTCTGCGACCGTGCCGCGGAAATCGTTGAAAGGACCATCCACGATGCGGACGCGTTCTCCGACCTTGAACGTCACCTTGACATGGGGGGCTTCCGCTTCCATGCGCTTGAGGATTTGTGAAACCTCTTCAGGTCGCAGCGGGGTGGGCTGATTGCCCATGCCAACAAAGCCGGTGACGCCCGGCGTGTTACGCACCACGTACCAGGATTCCTCTGAAAGGATCATGTAAACCAGCACATATCCCGGGAAAACGTGACGTTCCACCGAACGGCGTTTGCCATCCCGCACTTCGATTTCTTCCTGGGTGGGGATCACGACATCAAAGATTTGATCCTTCATGCCCATGGATTCAATCCGCTGTTCCAGGTTATGACGCACCTTGTTCTCATATCCGGAATAGCAGTGGATGACATACCATGCCGCCTGGCTGTTGGTTTCCGGTACGCCCTCTTCCATCTCGTACGATGCAACAGGAACGGGCGCGCTTTCACCAGACCGGCGCGAAGCGCCCTCTGACTTGCGGCGGGTCCTCGACTTCGGTTTTATTTCTTCCTGATCATCCAATTCATAATTGTCTTGCGCGTCCATACCTTACCTCAATCACCTGGCAATTGCTAAAGGGAAACCAGCAAAGCCATCAGTTCGGAGAAGATGAAGTCCATCAATCCGAGGAATAAACTCATCACGGTCATGACAATTAAAACCACCTTGGTGAGCGCCCAGGCTTGCTTGGTTGTAGGCCAGGTCACCTTGCGCAGTTCGCCCATCGTCTCCTGCCACCATTGCTTGATTTTGTTCGGCTTGCCGGATTTTTCAGCTTTAGCCGACCGCTTGGCTTTGATCGCCGCTTTGGGCTTGGTGACGGGTTTCACCTGAGGCTTCCCAGATTGTGCCACTTTCTTTGGTTGAATCTCGTTTTTTGTTGCCACGCGTCACTCCTTTTTTATGGCTAAAACGCCGCCTTCATGGCGGCGTCGCCCGTTCCAAGGCAGGCCAGGCAGGAGTTGAACCCACAACCCCCGGTTTTGGAGACCGGTGCTCTGCCAATTGAGCTACTGGCCTGTACGGGTGAGTCCGGCGTTCGCTCACCCATCAAGAAAGCTACTTCGTCTCCCGATGTGCCGTGTGTTTGCGGCACCGCGGGCAATACTTATTAATCTGCATGCGACCAGGATCGTTGCGGCGGTTCTTTTCAGTGGTGTAGTTGCGTTCCTTGCATTCTTCGCAAGCCAGCGTGATCACCGGTCGGATATCTTTCTTCTTTGATGCCATTTCTTTACCTGCAATTCGCTTTCATTACCTTCCCGCCTCCCTCTCCCGGATTTGCACCGGGAGAGGGAAGGGGAATTTTCTGAAAATTACTCAACAATCGCGGTGATCACACCGGCGCCCACAGTCAGACCACCTTCGCGGATTGCGAAGTTCTGTCCCTGTTCCAACGCCACCGGGATGATCAATTCCACGTCCATGTTCACGTTGTCTCCGGGCATCACCATTTCCACGCCCGCTGGCAGCGCAATGTTCCCTGTCACATCCATCGTCCGAATGTAGAACTGCGGTCGGTACCCCGTGAAGAATGGCTTGTGACGTCCGCCTTCTTCCTTCTTCAGCACGTACACTTCCGCTTTGAACTTCCGGTGCGGTGTGATGCTTCCCGGTTTCGCCACCACCATGCCGCGCTCCACGTCCGTCCGCTCTATCCCACGCAGCAGCAAGCCAAGATTGTCTCCTGCCATGCCTTCGTCCAGGGTCTTGTGGAACATTTCCACACCCGTGCACACCGAGCTCATGCTCTTTTCCCGCATGCCTACAATCTCCACCGGGTCTCCCGTGTGAATCTTGCCCCGGTCCACCCGGCCTGTCACCACCGTCCCGCGTCCCTTGATCGAGAACACGTCTTCCACTGCCATCATGAACGGTTTGTCCACTGCCCGCGGCGGTTCCGGAATGTAGGTGTCCACCACATCCAGCAGTTCCTTGATCGGTGCATATTC
>CALMHE010000036.1 GCA_937863865.1 uncultured Anaerolineaceae bacterium
CTCTCCATTCGTCATCCAATGAGGTGAGCCAGATCTCTGACATTGAACCACCAGAATTGAAGGACGATGAGGATCTTAATGAGGAGCCAACCATTCAACCAAGAGAGAGGGATCCCCGTCTGCCGCCTTTAACTCACCTGTATCATGGACAGGAACTTCAACCGGATGAAGATCAAATCCATACAATTGGAATTCAAATCCGAACCACTCTGGCAGAGTTTGGCATCCCGGTGCGGGTGATTGGTTACAGGGTCGGACCGGCAGTGACACAATTTGCAGTCGAACCACTTTATGTGGAGAGACCAGGTCCGGATGGCAAGATCGTTCAACATAAAGTTCGCGTCGCTCAGGTGAAAAACCTGACCCGTGACCTGGCAATTGCCCTGGCAGCAGATCGCTTGCGAATCCAGGCGCCGGTTCCAGGGCAATCATACATCGGAATAGAAATTCCCAATTCCCGCGCTGCCCTGGTCAGGCTTCGCCCCATCCTGGAATCCGAGCAATTTATCAGAATGTCCACTCCCCTGGCTGTCGGTTTGGGCCTGGATGTGTCAGGGCAGCCGGTCGTGGCAGATATTGGAAGGATGCCGCATGTCTTGATTGCTGGGACAACAGGATCGGGTAAATCGGTTTGTATTGCTGCCATAGCGACCTGCCTGGTGATGAACAATACCCCGGATGAGTTGCGTCTGGTCATGATGGATCCCAAGATGGTTGAATTGGTGAGGTTTAATAAATTACCTCATTTATTGGGACCTGTGGAAACAGATGTCGAACGAATGGTTGGGGCATTAAAATGGGCAATTGGTGAAATGGAAAATCGCTACAAGGTTCTTGAGGAAGCCCGGGCACGCGATCTGGATGCATATAACCGAAAATTAAAACGTCGAAAACAGCCGGGATTGCCCCGAATTGTCATTATTATTGATGAACTGGCAGATTTAATGATGTTGGAACCGGAACCAACCGAGAAGAGTCTGGTGAGATTGGCACAAATGGCGCGGGCAGTTGGAATTCACCTGGTTGTGGCGACACAACGCCCCAGCACTGAAGTTGTAACAGGTTTAATTAAAGCTAATTTTCCGGCACGCATTTCGTTTAATGTGGCTTCATCAGTAGATTCACGTGTCATATTGGATACTGTAGGTGCAGAAACCTTATTGGGCAAGGGTGATATGTTATTCCTCAACCCGGAAGTGGGTACTCCCCAACGTGTCCAGGGAGTGATGGTTGCAGATGAAGAAGTGCAACAGGTGGTTGCTTACTGGAACAAATTCCAACCCACTTCAAATGAGGTACAGACTCCACCATGGGAAGGATTGGTTGGTTCCGATGAGAAAGGAACCGATGAATTATTGGATCGGGCAATTGAAATCCTTAAAAAAGGCAGCCGCATCAGTACGTCCATGCTCCAAAGGCGGTTAAGGATCGGTTTTCCCCGGGCAGCCCGTCTGTTGGATGAATTGGAAGCACGCGGATATGTAGGACCCTATCAGGGAGCTGGTCGGGATCGGGAAATATTAATAGGTAATGAGGATGATATTGAGGGTGGAGAAGAAAAGGATTATCCTGAAGAGGGTTAATCCATCCTGTCAGGTGTGGGTTGCCAGTGGTACAATACAGCGCAGATTCATATATGAATTGACGATATTTGGACAATAAAGGGATTTGCCTTGACTGAAACTCAACAATCCGCAAATGGAACTGAAAGCCAACCGCAATTCAGCCTTGAGCAGTGGCTGAGAAAATATTTCAAAGTCGTGTTGGATGGCATAGGCAGTTTTTTATTAAAACTTGGGGTTTCACCAAATGCAATCACCATACTGGGTGTCATGGGAAACCTTGCAGCTGCAATTTTTTTGGGACTGGGTCACATCATGGCTGGAGGTTTGGTGATCCTGGTGATCTGGCCAATTGACGCTTTGGACGGAACCATGGCTCGCTTGAAGGGTGAGCCCACCCGGTTTGGTGCTTTCTTTGATTCTGTCACGGATCGATATTCCGAATTGCTTATTTTTGGCGGTTTACTTTATTATTTTCTTATGCAACAAAATGTATTGGCTTCCCTCCTGGTTTATTTAGCAGCAGCGGGCTCAGTGCTGGTATCCTATACCCGGGCACGGGCGGAAGCAGTGGGTGAAACCGCCAAGGTTGGTCTACTGAGCAGGGTGGAAAGATACCTTGTGCTGGTTCCCTGCCTGATATTCAATGTGCCAATCGCTGCATTATGGATTCTTGCCATTCTAACCAATTTCACAGCATTGCAACGCATTTACCATGTGGCTCGCAATACTCATTCCCTGAAGTAATAACCTGGAAATCCTGGAGGATTTGTATGATTGATCGTTATGGAATACACCTGGGGGAGCTGTACTTCCGATTTTATGGCATCATCATCATGTTTGGAGCAGTCATGGCTGCTGTCATGGCAAACTACCGGGCAAAAAAGGCAGGGCAGGATCCTGAACGTGTATGGGATATGTTAATCTGGCTTCTTATTGCAGGTGTGATTGGAGCCCGAATCTGGCATATCCTGACTCCGCCACCTTCCATGCAGGAACAGGGAATTACAACTCTTTATTACCTGACCCATCCATTGGAAATGCTGATTATCTGGAAAGGCGGGCTGGGAATTCCGGGTGCGGTCATTGGCGGAGTCATTGCGTTGTTTATCTACTCCAAAAAGAATAAACTGAACTTTGCCCAATGGACGGATATTATCGCCCCAGGATTGTTACTGGCACAGGCGATTGGTCGCTGGGGGAATTTTGTCAACCAGGAGGTCTATGGAGCACCCACGAATCTGCCTTGGAAATTATATATAGACCCACTGTTTCGATTACCAGAATATGCCAGCGTAGAATATTATCATCCCCTGTTTTTATATGAATCACTTTGGAATATCGGTGGAATGTTCCTCTTGATATGGGCGGGCAAAAAATTCGCGGATAAATTAAAACATGGGGATGTTTTTCTTGCCTATCTTGTGATTTATCCCTTGGGGCGTTTCCTGTTGGAATTCTTACGATTGGATTCCGCACAGATTGCAGGGATTAATGCCAATCAAACATTCATGATGATCATTGGAGTCATTGCAATTGCCACCCTGGTTTGGAGACACTTCCCAAGGCAAAAACATGCAGCCATTCCAACAAATGAACAAATGGAAGGCGGATCGGAAAGCATTGATCAATAACAAGGGAGGTTGTTATGGGTCGGATCGTTTTCCTTGGAACTGCTCATTCCATTGCGGATGAATATCAAAACAATACCCACCTGTTAATCACGGAAGGGGAGCGGGCTGTGATAGTGGATTGTGTTGGATATCCATTATTACACATCCGTCGAGCCGGGGTTGATTTCAATAAAATTACAGACTTAATCCTTACACATTTCCATCCGGATCATGTTTCGGGTGTACCCTTGTTCCTGATGGATATGTGGCTGCTTCACCGCCAATTACCTTTACGGATCCATGGACTTTCCCATACCATTGAACGCGCCCAGGAGACCATGAAACTGTACGGATGGGAATCCTGGGCTAATTTCTATCCGGTCAGCTTTTTTCAGGTTGAAGAGAAACCGGAAGCAATAATTATTGATGATGTCGATTTCCGAATCCTGTCCTCGCCCATGAAGCATTTAATACCCACCATCGGGCTGCGCATGGAATTTCGTCAACATGGAAAATCAGTTGCTTATTCTTCGGATACAGAACCTTGTGAAGCCATGGTTAACCTTGCAAAAAACACGGATATTTTGATCCACGAAGCCACGGGAACCG
>CALMHE010000037.1 GCA_937863865.1 uncultured Anaerolineaceae bacterium
GGATTCAACGGGGCGGTTTTATTTTACAGATGGATGTAATCAACACCGTATTCAGGTGACGAAATGCACAGTCAGTGTTTTGCATGGGGGGGAGGCTTGGCGTATAATTGTGGGTGGGGAACTCCCAACAATCAAATCCTGGAGGTTTTTGCATGTCGAATCCTCGCACTGTTCGTGCGCCCCGCGGCACACAATTAACGTGCAAATCATGGCAGACGGAAGCTGCCTATCGAATGATACAAAACAATCTTGATCCTGATGTGGCGGAACGTCCGCTTGACCTGGTGGTTTACGGTGGACGGGGTCAGGCAGCCCGCAGCTGGGATGCCTTTGATGCCATACTGGATTCTTTAAAAGAACTGGAAGACGATGAGACTCTCCTGGTTCAATCCGGAAAACCGGTGGCAATATTTCACACCCATCCGGACGCACCCCGTGTCCTGATTGCCAATTCCAACCTTGTTCCGCACTGGGCAACCCAGGAACATTTTGATTCGCTGGCGGAACGCGGCTTGATCATGTATGGACAAATGACTGCCGGATCCTGGATCTATATTGGCACCCAGGGCATCCTGCAGGGCACCTATGAAACCCTGGCAGCCTTGGCAAATCAACGCGGCTGGCGTTCGTTGGCTGGCAAGTTTGTTTTGACAGCAGGATTGGGCGGCATGGGTGGTGCCCAGCCTCTGGCGATCACCATGAACGGAGGTGTGGGTTTGGTGGTTGAAGTCGATCCCGCCCGGGCACACCGCCGCCAGGAAATTGGTTATGTGGATATGGTGGTGGATACGCTTGAGGAAGCGATGACTCTTGTTGAAGAAGCCAGAAAAAATGAGAAACCCCTGTCTATTGGATTGATTGGGAATGCGGCCGATATCTACCCGGAATTGGTGATTCGCGGCGTGGTGCCGGATGTGGTCACCGATCAAACACCGGCACATGATGTTCTGTTTTATGTTCCCAGCGGCTTATCGGTTGAGGAAGCGGAAGAATTGCGGCATTCAAATCCGGAGGAATATAAACGACGCTCCATGTCTTCAATGGCGCGCCATGTGGAAGCCATGCTGGAATTCCAGCGCAGGGGATCCGAGGTATTCGATTATGGCAATAATATTCGTCAACGGGCATTCGATCATGGTGTGAAGGATGCTTTTAATTTCCCCGGTTTTGTACCTGCATACATTCGTCCACTATTTTGTGAGGGCAAGGGACCGTTCCGCTGGGTGGCTCTTTCAGGTGATCCTGAGGATATCTATCGCACGGATGAAGCTGTGATGGAACTCTTCCCGCATGATGAACACCTGCACCGCTGGTTAAAGATGGCGCGCGAAAAGGTGCCCTTCCAGGGCTTGCCCAGCCGGATTTGCTGGCTGGGTTATGGTGAGCGGGTCAAAGCCGGGCTTAAATTCAATGAACTGGTTGCGCAAGGAGTCATCAAGGCGCCCATTGTGATTGGACGCGACCACCTGGATGCCGGTTCAGTGGCTTCACCCAACCGCGAGACGGAAGGGATGCGCGATGGTACCGATGCGGTCAGCGACTGGCCAATTTTGAATGCCCTGATCAATGCTGTGGGCGGCGCAACCTGGATATCCTTCCACCATGGTGGCGGCACGGGAATTGGCTTCAGCCAGCATGCCGGCATGGTCATTGTGGCGGACGGGACTCCTGAGGCTACGAAGCGGTTGGAACGGGTATTGACCACCGATCCGGGCATGGGCATTGTCCGCCATGCCGATGCCGGGTATCCAGAAGCCTTAACGGCTGCAAGAGAACGGGGTGTCCGCATCCCCATGATTAAAGGATCATAGGACTGTGCGTTCCCGGCGAATCTTCTGGTTTCTAATCAGCATCGCTGCCGGTGCCATCCTGGGGCTGGTTTACGGCTGGATTA
Source organism: uncultured Anaerolineaceae bacterium (assembly GCA_937863865.1). GTDB lineage: Bacteria > Chloroflexota > Anaerolineae > Anaerolineales > Anaerolineaceae > CALMHE01. The sequence continues at coordinate 1,895 of CALMHE010000037.1, forward strand.
TCCATCAGCCGGCGTATGAAAATGCTTCATTGACCAGCCTGCGGAAGGATTACCGGGCGGACTATGTACTGATGGTCGCCGAGGCATATCAACAGGAGCAGGATCCCGCATTGGCGCTGCGCCGGTTGAGTCGATTACAGGATTCGCCAAATGTGCGCATGGTGCAGCAGACAATCATCGATGCACAACAAATCGGTTTCCCAAGGGCGGATATCGAAGCCCTGGCGGAACTGGCGCAGGCAATTCAGGCTTATGCCCCGCCACTGGGGTCGAATCCATGACCGGAAACCGTTCACCCTTCTTCCTGTTAACCGGATTAATCCTGGGAATCGCGGCCGGGCTGATTTTCTCATTGGTGATCAGCCCGGCTGCGTACGAGGATGTTTCCCCCATTGCTCTGTCGGGCGCTGACAAGGATACATACCGGGGGATGATTGCCCTGGCATATTCGGCGGATGGCAACCTGGGGCGGGCAATCCAGCGGTTGCATACCCTGTCGGATGAGGACCTGCGTCAGGCACTGGCGGAACAGGCTCAACGTTTGATGGCGGATCCTCTCACACGCCGGGAAGCACGTGCCCTGGCTGAATTATCGGTAGCCATTCAACAGGCAGGTTTGGATCCATCGTATGTGGGAACAACTGCAGAGCAGCCAACCTTGCAGGCAAATACAACCCAATTTGCCACCCTGGGTCTTTCCGAGGCTGTGCAGACAGCCACACCGGTTCTGCCAACGGAAACTCCACAGCCAACCCGGACGCTGCGTCCCACCTTAACTCCATTGCCGACATTAAACGCGCCCTTTGTCCTATCCAGCCGGGTGGAAACCTGTGCGGTGGATAAACCGCTAATCAAGGTTTGGGTGACTGATGACAAGGGGAATCCGTTGCCCGGAATGCGGGTGGAGGTGTTCTGGCTGGGAGGATCGGATTATTTTTATACCGGTCTGTATCCAAAAGTCAGCCCGGGATACGGCGATTTTGAAATGTTGCCAGGTGTCATTTACAGCCTGCGGGTGGGCGAAAGCGGTCAGGTTGTGGATGACCTGACCACTCCAGAATGTAAAGATTCCAATGGTTCACCCTATCCGGGTGGCTGGGAATTGATTTTCTCCCAATAGCCAAATCACGGAAGCGTGGTGGATGATGCCCAGTCGTTGCCAAGGGTAACGATTAAATCCACTTCGGCATTGGGTTCGTACCGGTTGTAGATGCGGACATCCTCAATTTTCATCAAATCCATAATATATTTAATGGTATAAGGTTTACCGTTCAACACATAAATTGTGGTGAGCGAATAAACCTCGCTGGCATTGGTTTCTTCAGTTATGTTTAAACCCTGTGTCTGGAAATATTCCGCTGTGCGGGCTGCCAGACCGGCTGTCAGGGTTCCATTTTGAATAGAAATCCGGGCGCCTTCAGCTGCCGCCAGCCCTTTGAGATCCTGCCCCAATGCCACTGGGCTGATGCTGTCTCCACTGGTGAAAATCTGATCGCGCAGCAGGCGAATTTTATCCGGATATGGGATGAGAATATCCAAGCCATCCGGTGACTTGGCAATTTCAATCTCAGATGGACCAATCACAGCTTTATGGATGTTATCTTCCGGGAGTTCGAGTGCCAATAAACCCAGCCGAATCACCTGATCCAGGGTAAGATTGGTTTGTATGCCGGAGGATAATTCCTTGTACAGTTTGGGGGCTTTGGCAATCAATGAGGGCATCTGGTCAAATGTTAAAATTCGGTCTCGAACAGCCAGAATGACCTGCTGTTGTCGTTCCGCCCGGGCAAAGTCATCCCCGGTACCTTTGCGGGACCGGGCATATGCCAGTGCCAGGTCTCCCGGCAGGACATATGAACCGGGTTCCATCTTAACCTTAGGCGCAGGACCGATTGGATCGATGGTGATTTCCTCTGATACATATACCTTCACGCCGCCAATTTCGTCAATAAACCGCTCGAACGCTGAAAAGTCAATTTGAGCATAGTAATTGATGGGAACCCCAAGGAAACTCTCCACGGTTTTCACTGCCAGCGCCGGTCCACCGCCTGGCAGTTGATCCAGATCGCCAAAATAATATGCCTGGTTGATCTTATGATAATCATAGCCGGGGATGTTCACCCACATATCCCGGGGAATGGATAACATGCCCGCGGTGCCGGACAAAGGGTCAATGGTGAGTAGGATCATACTGTCCGTTCGGGATGGACCTTCATCAGCTTCCCAATCCCGGTAATCCAGACCCATGACAAGAATGGTGATTCGTGATTTGCCATCCCAGGGTTTGGCAGCCAAGCCGCCTTCGGGTTGTAGGGCTCCCTCGGGGGCGGGTACGATTGATCCGTTGCCGGCAGAGGTTGGTTGTATGGAAACACCTTCCAGGGGAGTGATGTTCCATCCTGTGATGGTATCCCGCACAAAGCGGAAAACAAACACACCCGTAATCACTGCCAGGATCAGGAAAATGATCAGGAAAACAATAGTCAGCCGGTCAAAGGTAATCCGGCGTCGGGATGCGGTTTTATTGAGATGAGCCATAGGTTATTCGATTCTAATCAACCTTCGGGGGCGGCACGGGGAGTGCATCAGCAGTTGTATCGATCCACCTGTCCCCAATTTCAATTAACATATGGGGTAGATCATCAATGATGGGATATTTGCGCCCACAATCACCGCAAATCAGCCAGGTTTCCTTCACAAGGGTCAGTACACCTTTTCCACCACGGGCACAGGCGGGACATCGCAAAATATCAAGGAGTTCGGGAGAAATCATGCTGCCTCCGGGGAATTTGCTAAATTAATTACTGTTTATTGTACCACGATGCTTCCCTACCCTTATGATACAATATCCGTGCCATTTTTCCAGTAGAGGAGCCATGATCATTAACTATGCTGAACCGTTTTCGGAAAGCATGGAGCGAATATCCACGCCAGTTCTGGCTGCTGTTCTTTGGAATGCTGTTCAGCACAATCGGTACCAGCATGATCTGGCCGTTTTTAATGATTTATCTTACCGAAACCTTAAATGTTAAACTGACTACTGCCACCAGCCTGATGTCTTTGAATGCCGGGATGGGACTGGTCTCCTCTTTTATTGCCGGTGCAATCACCGATAAGCTGGGTCGCAAATGGGTGATGGTGATCAGTCTTGCCATGGTGGGGCTGGTCAATATTTTTATGAGCCAGGCAAATACCCTGGTTGCTTTCGCAATCCTGATGGGCATCCAGGGGACGTTTAACCCCCTTTACCGTGTGGCGGCAGATGCCATGGTTTCTGATTTAATCCCACAGGAAAAGCGCATTGACGCCTATTCCCTCTTG
>CALMHE010000038.1 GCA_937863865.1 uncultured Anaerolineaceae bacterium
AGTTCCCATGGTGGTTTCGCTGCTGGTTCCAGTCATGTTGACTGGCAGTTTAAGCATGAATCAGATCGTAAAACAGCAGGATGTCTGGTTTATCCTGGTTTCCCCATTGGCGGCAGTGATCTTCTTCATCTCGCAGATTGCAGAAGTAGGGCGGGCACCTTTTGATCTTGTGGAGGCTGAATCGGAACTGGTGGCGGGTTTCAATATTGAATATTCCGGTTTGAAGTTTGGCATGTTCTTCGTGGCTGAGTTTGTTCATGCCTTTACCGTTGCCCTGATTTTTACCACGCTGTTTCTGGGGGGTTGGCGTGGTCCGGGAGCGGAACAGTATCCTATGCTGGGATTTGTTTACTTAATGTTGAAGACCAGCGTTGTGTATTTCCTGTCAATCCTGATGCGGGGTACGCTGCCGCGTTTCCGGGTTGACCAAATGATGGATGTAAACTGGAAGCTGTTGACTCCACTTTCACTGGTGGTAATTGCGGTTACAGCTTTAATTGTTAAAGCAATGCAGCCGCTGTCCATGTGGATCATTACACCGGTATTGATCGTTTCAAACCTGGTTCTGGCATTTCTGACACAACAGATGCTGGTTCGGTATTTTAAAAGACGTGTACGCAAAGAAATCGGCTCACGATCCCGCCCTGTGGCAAGGTTGGAAGAAACCCCGGCAGTACCATCGGAATCGGAGGGATGAACATGACCATCAGCAAAATTATCTTTCTGATTGTCGGTGCAGTGACATTGGGCAGCGCTCTGATGGTGGTTTCAGCCCGCCGGATGATGCATGCCGTTCTGTGGTTAATATTGACATTAATGAGTGTGGCAGTCATTTTTGCGATGCTGCAGGCAAATTTTTTCTCGGTTGTACAGGTTCTGGTTTATATTGGAGCCATTTCCATCCTGATTCTGTTTGGCGTCATGCTCACCCGGCGCTCGATGGTCGATCGAAGCGAATCGCTGATTCGACACAACTGGTGGCTGGCAGCCCTGTTATTAATATTTGTGTTCGGGATGATTGTAATTTCATTGCAGCCCTGGGGCTTGATTAACACTCCACTGGTTGCCATGGAGAATTTCAAGGAACCCATTGCAGCCCTGGGTGAAAAACTGGTGGATCCATCCGGTTATCTGATTCCGTTTGAGGTATCTTCCGTACTGCTGTTGGCAGTGATGGTGGCAGCCATTTACATAGCAGTGGAACGAAAAGGAGGGAAATCATGATCCCACTTTCGTGGTATTTGTATCTTGCAGCAGGGCTGTTCTGCATTGGTTTATTTGGTGTACTGACGCACAAGAGTGCCATTGGTATCTTAATCGGCATTGAATTGATGCTGAATGCGGTCAATATCAATCTGGCGGCATTCTGGCACTATTACAGCCAGATCAATCCCTCCCAGCCGCCAGTAAATGGAATGGTGTTCCTGGCGGTTGTATTTATTGTGGCAGCTGCCGAGACTGCTGTCGGTCTGGCGTTGATCATATCAGCCTACCGGAAACGGAGTACGGTTGTTGCCGGCGAGATGGATCTGCTGAAGGGATGAAGAGGTATACGATATGGAAACATTGATCTGGCTTTTACCAGTTCCACCCCTTCTGGCATTTTTCCTGATTATCCTGCTGACGAATAAACGAAATAAAACAAGCCATACTCTGGCTGTCACTGGAGCCGGGCTGTCCTTCCTGGGCAGCATGGTGGTTTTCTTTCGGGCGGTCACAACGAAGGGATTGGCGGAAACACCGTTTGGGTCATCCATTAACTGGCTGCCAACGGGGCTTACCCAATGGCTGCAAATTGGTGTCCAGGTGGATCCATTGACTGCGGTTACATTGTTCTTCGTAGCCTGGACGATTTTAATGATTTTCCTTTACAGTGTTGGCTATCATAATTTCGGCTGCCCAAGGGGAACGGCTGATCAACCCGGCTTGCCCCCCCATGGAGTTGAGGTGATCGGAAAAGATGGAAAAATCCACCGGAGTCCATCCATTGAACCGATGTATGCCCGTTTCTTTGCATTAATCAGCCTGTTTGCTTTTGCAATGTACCTGCTGGTGGTGAGCAATAACCTCCTGACTCTGTACATCGGCTGGGAGATCATGGGCTTATGCTCCTACCTGCTGATCGGGTTCTGGTATGGAAAGGACAGCGCCAAAAAAGCTGCCATCAAAGCATTCCTGACCACCCGGGTGGGGGATGTGTTCATGCTGCTGGGTCTGGCTGCATTGTATACATTGACCGGCACATTGAATTTTCAAGCTGTACTTAATAATCCGGTTGTGCTGGATACATTGGCAGCCACCATTTCCCCGATATTTGGTCTCTCCTGGGCAGGGTTGATTGGATTGCTGCTCTTTATCGGTACAGTTGGAAAATCAGCCCAGTTCCCGCTGCATGTCTGGCTGCCGGATGCCATGGAAGGTCCCACCCCGGTATCAGCAATGATCCATGCAGCCACGATGGTTTCGGCGGGTGTATACCTGGTGGTACGCTTCTTTCCATTATTATCAGCCGGCTGGGAACCCGGCATGCCAATTACAAGCACGATGACCGTAATGGCAGCCATTGGCGGGTTCACAGCATTGTATTCAGCATTGATTGGTGTTGCCCAGAATGATATCAAACGGGTTCTGGCATATTCCACAATCTCCCAACTGGGTTATATGATTGCCGCCCTGGGTGTGGGGGCTTATGCCGCGGCTGCATTCCATCTGGTGACCCATGCTTTCTTTAAAGCACTGCTTTTCCTTGGCTCCGGCTCTGTAATTCATGGAGTGGAACACGGGGTTCTGCAGACCAAAGATCATATCGATCCACAGGACATGTTCAACATGGGGGGATTGCGCAAGAAAATGCCCGCCACATTTTGGACCTTTGTGGCGGGTGGATTGGCACTTTCCGGTTTTCCAATATTGACAGCCGGGTTCTGGTCCAAGGATGAAATATTAACAGGAGCATTTTCCAGTGGTCACCTGGCAGTGTTCATCATCCTGGCGCTGGCTGCGCTGGTGACGGCATTTTACACCATGCGGCAAATCACGCTGGTCTTCCTGGGACAACCCCGGACGATGGCGGCTGAACATGCCCACGAAACTCCCTGGACGATGACTGTGCCGTTGATAATTCTCAGTGTGTTTGCGCTTGGCATCGGCTGGATTGGCGTGCCGGAGGCTTTTCCAGGACTGGGGGGGGTGTTACCCAACTGGTTTGGCGAATTTGTCGGCAGCATGTTGACTGGTGAACATGGAGAAGTGAGTCACAGCCTGGTGCCATTAATTACTTCTCTTACCGTCTCACTGGGTGGTTTGCTGCTGGGATGGCTGGTCTATCGAAATGTGACTGCCGGTGCACCGGATCCGCTGGCAAAACCACTGGGTTTCTTTCACCGCTGGATGAAGAACAAGTTTTATATGGATGAGTTCTACGATCTGGTTTTCATTAAACCTGCCCGTTGGCTGGCTGATGTGTTCACAGCGGATTGGATTGACCGAAAGCTGTTGGATGGCATTTTGCATGGAATTGGCAGGTTTGGCTTGTGGTTTGGCAGTGCCATCCGCAATTATTTTGACTTGCCGGTCATCAACGGTGTGGGGGATGATATTGCAGATGGAACCCGCCAGACTGGGTCCGGTTTGCGGGTGATTCAGACCGGGCATGTCCAGCAATACATGGTGATGGCTGTACTGGTGATGTTGTTCCTGGCATTGATCATTATCTTTTTGATGGGTTAAGGGAATGGAGCCTGGCAGATGATATTCGATAAAACCATTCTAGCGTGGATCTTGTTTTTTCCAACAGCAGCATCCCTGGTGGTAATGCTGTTTCCCAAAGCCCGCCTGCAATGGATCCGGTGGGTGTCGTTCATTGCCAGCCTGGTTCCCTTCACCCTGACGGTTCTCACCTGGCTGCGTTTTAATCCGATTGTGAATCCCTCAACTCCATTCCAGTTTGAGATTAATCTCGCCTGGTATGAAGCTGTCAACTCCACGTTTCACCTGGGGGTGGATGGGATTTCACTCACCATGGTGCTGTTGACGACAATTTTAACTCCGCTGGCAATCCTGGCTTCATTCAACATCCAGGAACGGGTAAAAACCTACATGGTGCTCTTTCTGCTGCTGGAAACCGGTATGCTGGGAGTATTCATGGCGCTGGATCTGCTGCTCTTCTTTGTTTTTTGGGAAGTGGGTCTGGTTCCCATGTATTTCCTGATCGCCATGTGGGGTGGAAAAAATCGAAATTATGCCTCCTTAAAGTTCATGCTATACACCATTGGCGGATCCCTGGGTTTATTGTTAGCCACCCAGTTGATTGGTGTGACCACAGGCACCTTTGACATGGTTACCCTTTTCCAAAAATGGTCCACCATTCAGGAACTTAATGTACCGCTGGGTCTTTCCGTCCCTACAATCAAAGCAATTGCATTTTGGGCATTTGTGGTGGCATTTGCTGTGAAGGTGCCCATTTTTCCCTTCCATACCTGGCTGCCCGACGCTCATACTGAAGCTCCCACGGCTGGTTCAATGATCCTGGCGGGCGTGTTATTGAAACTGGGCGGATATGGCTTCATCCGGCTGGTCCTCCCGTTATTTCCGGTGGAAGCTCAACATTATGCTGGTTGGCTGGCTGCTCTGGCAACGGCTGCCATCGTCTTCGGTGCCCTGGGTGCTTGGGGACAGAATGATTTTAAAAGGCTGGTGGCATATTCCAGCATCAATCACATGGGTTTTGTCGTGCTTGGAATTGCGGCAGCTGCGGCGGCTTGGAAAAGCGCTGATCCGGGGGTGATGTTGAGTGCAAATATCGCCCTGAACGGTGCTGTCCTGCAGATGTTCAACCATGGCTTGAGTGCGGCAGGCATGTTC
>CALMHE010000039.1 GCA_937863865.1 uncultured Anaerolineaceae bacterium
GACCTGCACGTTGTACGGCTTCGTCCACACGAGTTCAGGCCAGATCGCCACTGCCATCGCCAGCGGGTCGTGCATGTAGCAGCCGTTGAACCCCTCTTTGTCCCGGTAGAACCCCATGTAGTGGCTGGTGATGTCCCGCACGAACTTGCCCCACTGCCACTCATCCGGACGGAGCGAGACCTCAATGTCGACCAGCGTCAACGGACACTGCAGCGCTACGTCCAGGCCGATCACCGTCATCGGCGTCTGGCTTCTGACACGGCCGATCCGACGGATGACGCGCGCCACCCTCGAACTGGCATCGGGATAACATACGAGGCCGCGCGTCAGTGATCGGCGTGACCGGATAAGATCGTCGGCAGCGTCAGATGTCTATAAGAGCCAGATGCAGATTATGAATATCAGAATTTGTCCAAGTTAAAAAAGAAGCTTACTGACAGTCTGGGTATTGAGCGGCCCTTTGCAATTGGTATGGAATACCATATTCATCATGGAGGAGTGCAAAACCCGTCCAACGGCTGTTGGGGACCGGCTGCGAAACAACTCAAGAAAACGGATCTGATCGAACATTTCCAACGGTTCAATGAAATTGGCGACATGATGATCAATGAATGCAGTATCACCGGCACGGATGATCCTGAGCAGAAAAAGGAGACCCTGCATATCCTGCTTGAAGCGGCCATTGAGTCAAAAGTGGTGAAACGGATCCTTTTTTGGACGCCATTTTTTCAGCCTGTGGGGGATGCCCAAAATGATGAATATGAACTGACCTGCGACCAAACCGGAATGTTCACAGAAAATTACACGCCTGATTATCTGTTTGATGAAATGTACAAAATATTTGAGAGTTACCAATCGTAGTGAATGGGGATTGCCAAAATGAACAAACATCTCATCTACATTTTCGCCATTGTGTCGTTAGTTCTATCCTCGTGTGCACCACAGCCGACGTCCACTGTATCTACTACAATGGTTCCGACCGCTGCCATCACTTTCACTTCCACAGCCACCCCCCTGCCTGATCTTTCCATTGATCTTTTGCCCTTTATTCATATGGATAAAGTAACTTATGACGGGCGAATGATAGTTATGAATAACATGGAAAGTACGAACTGGTTGGGGACCGGAGCAGGTCCATTCCCTATTGAAAATCCATTTGGTTTTAAAATCCAATACAGTGTGCATGGGGATTTTGGGGGGATTACCTTATACGGGAATATTGATATTCCACCAGATTCACCTTCACTGCCGCGGATAGTAATTGGGTACGCAGGGAAAATTGGATTCATTGATGATCAGACAGGTACAACGCAGGATTTTGATATTCCAGTTGGATATGGGGAGCCTTTCTATCTGAATTTTCTCGATCCTAAGGGAAAGATAATCGAAGTAGTAACCGAAACGGGCCAGGTTGCCAAGCATATTGATGTAACTAAGGACTTGATTGGCATCGACCTGCCAGAAGGACTGTTTCCGAACGGTGAGTTCTTTTTTGGCATCCAGACAGCTCCAAAAAGCAAACTCGATATTTCACAATTTGCCCTACAGGTCAGTCCGGTTGGCGTCTATGGCACCGCAACTGAAACCAAATGCTCCCTTTCTGTGGGCGACCAGGAAGTCATTTTATCGAATGACCAATTGCGTGCAGCCGGTCTAAAGAATTGGCCCGATACGGTATTGGGGGTATGGCGGGATGGGGACACATATCATTTCATCGGAGCCAGCCCTCAGGATAATGGTAATCTGCAATATTCTGCTCTGACGAATGGTACCCTGGATAATCCGATTGCGGATTCAACTGAGTTAACCATCCCGATTCGGGGGGTCAAGGATACTTTTGGATACATCGGAGGGGGTCCAGTTTACCGGGATCCTCAATCTGGAACACTCATATTGTTCTACGATACCGAAAAATACCGACCCGATGGGTCTGGAGTTCATAATACAACCGGAATGGCAAAATCAACCGACAATGGAAAAACCTGGACGGACCTGGGTGTGATCGTTGATACCGAGTTTCCAGGTTGGGCGGACTGGAATGTAGGCACCGGCAATGGACCTTTTACCATCAACGGAGAATATTTTTATATCTATATTAATGATGTATTGGTTGCAAACCCCCGCTTTGACATTGGCACAACAGTCGCGCGCGCGAAAGTTTCAGACGTGTTGAATGCTGCAATTAATCAGAATACGGTTGTGCCGTGGTTCAAGTATTATCAAGGAGGATGGGACCAGCCTGGCATTGGTGGAAAATCCAGCCCGATAGAGATTGGTAATCCTCAATCCAATATGTTTTATGTGTCGTATAACGAGTATCTGGACAGATATATCAAGATCAATGATAGTGTCCAAGGAAATTCTACCATTTTATATCTATCAGAATCGACCGATGGGATCCATTGGACGATCCGTGTGCCCATTGATGTATCCACTGGCTACAAAGTATATCCGACGATCATAGGGTTAGGGAGTGATCCACGCATCACTGGCAAAGATTTTTATGTATACTACGTTTTCACTCCAAATTGGTTTGAAGGAGATGCCCACGGGCAAGCCATTCTGGCACGACGCAAGATCAGCTGTGGGCGAGGCAATTGAAAGAACCGAGTATCTTGAATATACATCACTTGTTTTCGTGCATGCGAGGGAGTTCAATGAAACGAATAATGATCACCAGCCTGGTTTTTGTAATGCTTATCTCAGCCTGCTCAACAAAGACAACTTCAGCCATACCCACTGTATCTATTACTCCCACTGAGACATCCGTGCCTCAACCGCAATTCATACAGGAAAGCGCCCTTTATTCCGGACCTGGCAATATCGGTTACACAAAAATTGCCGATCTGCCGGTTGGAGACAAGGTAACAGCCCTTGGGCAGTTCGGTGATTTTTTAAAGATCCAAACGCAGGACGGTCAGGAAGGGTTCGTCATTCGCTCCGCGATGGTGGATCTGCCAGATTCTCTTGCTCAATTATCCACCGCTGATGTGCCCTGGATGGATTTGGACATGCGGTACAACTTCGTGGGGGATGGGGGAACCGTCACGAAAGATCAGATCAAAATCAGCGATTTTTTCGGCAGTGGGACGGGTGTAGGCAATGGCAGTTTCTCCCTGAATTCTGCTTTTCGTATTTGTATGACCTTGCGTCTCGAGAAAAACGCTGGCGAGTATGCCAGTGTTTTGTTGATGGGCACTCCTCCTGTCACCGAAGGGGACTGGTGGCGCGGCTTGATCCGGCTGGATATAGGCGCCAATCACCAGAACCGATTACAGCTTTGCATTAACGATGGTACCAGCGAACAGTGTAATTACAGTACCTTCGTTGAAATTCCAACGGATCAACCATTCACCGTGGTGTTTGATGATCCACAAGGAAAAGTAATGCACGTTCTGGATCAGAATGGCCAAGATGTTCTGAAGGTGGATGTAACGCAACAAAGCGGCCTGAATCTGTCTGATGGGTTATTCCCGGCGCAGACGGTATGGCTGGGAGCCTGGGTGAACCCACAGGCCACTCTCTATATCGATTCGTTCCTGGCTGAAAAAGCGCCTTCCGGTAAAGCAAGTCTGGAGGATATCCCGGATCTTAACGACTGGATCGAGGACTATGTGAATGCCTATGGTGACAAGGTCACCATCGATGGTGTTGAAATGGATGCGGAAGCGTTAACCAAGGCAATCAGGCAAGACAGCACTGTTTTTACTCAGTTGAAAAAATTCAATGGCAAAGACGTTTCAGTGTTATTGATAAATGGGTATCCATTAGCCATCCAGTTTTTGGGGGAACCCTGGCGAAAAATTACTGGCAGAGACCTGGTCGATGCATTGCAGATCGACCTGGCCATGCCGGGTCTTTACTCAGACATTGCCGACCCGGCCAACCGCGATATTCTGACCAATGCCAATATGTTAACCCTCACCAACGATCTATTGATGAATGTCGTCTTTAAGGACTTTACCACGGAGGATTGGCGGAGTGTTCTAAATGATTGGGATGTCATCCAGGAAGAATTCAATTCCGGTACCTACCCGGAAGATTATCCATACTATTGGGATCAGGCGGACCCGGTTTTGTTGTTTGCCCAGGCTCACCATATGAAAGTCAGGGCACAGACCCTGCTTTGCGGCGGAGACTGCATCCCCGACTCAGTGTACAACGGCAATTTTTCAAAAGAAGAGATCAAAAAGATACTCGAATTCACCACAAGCGTTACCGTCCTACGGAACAAGGGAAAAGTGGATGAATGGACCGTTGAGAATGAACAGGTCATAGCCGACCTGAACAAAGTGGGAAACGAGATGTATGGTTTTTGGATGAGAGAGATCGGGCTTATACCTGCCACCGAGCTCGTGGCGCGAACGGTCAAGAAACTTGATCCTGAAAGTAATTTGGTCGTTGTTGAGGCATTTCTAGTTGAAGACCAGGTAGGCACCCAGGAACCGGAATTTCGGGAGGCTTTCTTTACCTATCTGGATGAACTACAAAAACGCGGAGTACCTTTTGATGGCGTGGATATTGAGAATGGGGTCTGGGTATATAACCCGCCCAAGGCTGATTTTGAAAAAATAATTCTGGAGCAGATCACTGCGCGCGGGCTTTATTTATCTGCTCCTGAAACGATTGTGGTACTGACACCGAATCGACTTCCGTTCTGGTACGAACCGGTTGTCAAGACAGCCGAAGTGACCGATCCGCTCAAGAGCCAGGCTGAGGTTTTCAGCCAGATCACGCAGACCTACCTGGACGTTGGTGCCAAAGCAATCGGCTTTGGTGACGTGGGTGATAAATGGTCGTGGATGAATTACAGCGGGGCAACGGATGCCAACCCCTCGCTGTTTGACGATGATGCACGGCCAAAACAGGCTTATTATGCTGTGATGAAGGTGCTATATGATCATTTACCGTAGAGGAAGATATCTCCTGATTGTCCTGTTGGTGATTTCATTTTTGGCTTCCTGCACTCCGCAAACAACAGCCTCAAATGCAGCAATAACAACGCCAGTTCCCCAATCCATGCTGCCGGCAACACTTACGCCAATACCCACTCAGGCGCAACCGCAGGCGACCCCCACGGCACTTTACGACCCGATCCCTCTCTCCGCGGAGGACGAAGCTGCCTATCAGCAAGCCCTGCAAGATATCCCCGTTTACCGCCAGGGGGACATGCAGCTCACTTTTGTGGATGCGAGCGGCAACCCCCTTTCGGGATACCAGGTTAATTACCGGCAAACCAGCCATGATTTTTTGTTTGGTGGGGTAGCCTACCCATATTATGCAACCTCATTACAGCAAGCTGGCCTCAATACCATCACTGAATACATGGGTTGGAATTGGATAGAACCCGAAATGGGAAAATTCACCCTCGATTTCGCCAACTATTGGCTGGGAATCGATGAGCTGAAATCCGGGGGGATGTTCATAAAAACGAATGTTGTCTATGACACCGGAGAGCTCACGCCATATTATCAAGATGTTCCCTACGATGAGTTTCTCACTCGGCTCTATAACCATGTTGCCACCACAGTAAAGCGCTTTGCTCCCCAGGTTGACGATTGGGAAGCGGTTCTGGAACCAAATTTTGGCAATCACAATCCGATGAATTTGACCAAGGATCAGTATTACGAAGCCATTTCCACCTCCATTCGCGCCATCCGCGAGAACGACCCTACCGCCTGGGTGGAGATCAATTTCGGTTACAACTGCGGCGGCATTGACTGGCTGGATAATGCAGCCATTATTCAGGAAATGTTGGACCGCAAGATTGATTTTGATGTGATCGGGCTTCAGTTTTATGACAATGCCACCACAGTGGATGGGACGGTGATGCCCAAACGCTCGTTGAGTGAATTAAGCGCCTGTTATGACAAATATGAAAAGATGCTTGCACCCTACGGAAAACGGGTAGTAGGGTCCGAGTTCTCGGTGCCCTCCGACCTGCCAGAGGGACAACCGGGGTATTGGGACGTTCCCTGGTCGGAAGAAACCCAGGCGCAGTATCTGACAACGGCTTACACGATCTTCTTCGCCAAGCAGCAAAACCTGGGTTTGGTCTGGTGGAACACTGTGGAACCTGCTTCCCATGTGTACCACGGCGGGATTCTCCAGCAAGATGGAACCCCAAAGAAGGCCTATTATGCTCTGCAGAACCTGATCAACAGTTGGACGACCACGGGGTCCGGAATTACAGATTCCAGCGGCGCGTTCACCTTCAGGGGTTTTGGCGGAAATTACGAAGTTGAAATTGTGAATCCGGCCAGCGGTGAAAGCATGGTCACCCAGGTGCACATCACCGAGCAAAATGAAAGTAACCTAAAGATCAATTTTGAGGGAAGCAATTGGCTCACGGCTCAAAGAACCGCCCTGGAAAAATTGGTCACCTACTGGCAAGAAAAAAGTGATCGGGATCGGACCCAAAAAGGGAAAGATTACCTGTCGCTGATCGATCATCACCTCCAGGCTGGAGAATGGGACCTGGCGAATCAGACCTTATCAGCAGCCCTGGACGAATTAGCCATCACCACAGAAATTGTCGTTCCCATGGATCAATTCATCCCAGTGCTGGATGCCAATGGCGGCGGTGTGACGACGGAGAACGGCAGCAATTTGTTGTGGGGCGCAGGGACGATCCATTTTCCGTATAAATTTCCTGCGGGAACTGTAACGGTTTTGGTCAAGGCTCATGCAAATAATGAAGCGGGAGAGTCGCCGATCATGGTCGCCGGAGTGGGCGCTAATTACTCACCAATTTGGAAGGTCGCCAATGAACAATCTCAGGAATATTCGTTCACAACCATGACCACCGGGAACGAACAGGATCTGACCATCCGCTTCCCCTACGATGAACAGATTTACAATCGGATCAATCAACAGAATGGTAATGTTGGTGAACTTAAGCTTTACGTGGACGAGGTCAGGTTAATTATTAAAACAACACAGATAATTGAATAGTAGAATATGGAAAGATCATTCGTTATGTAATAATAAATAAGAGGTACAGAGAATATTGTCCGTACCTCTTCTCATTAATTAATTACGCTCTTTTTTCGTTGCTTCCCTAGCCAATCCAAGATCGAACGCATAGAGATGCATTGCTTCCATTACCCAGGTAAGCGCCTTTTCGGCATGATACGGTTCGCCGACTGGCACATAACCTTCTTCACCACGTAACATCTCCCAATCAGAAATGGTGACTACGGGATAGATTTCTGAACGGCTGTCTCCAAACGAAGGTACTTCAACCTTTATCTTGAGTGAACCACCCCGTCCAAAATTGAAATACCGTAGAAAGACATCCCAGTAAAAGCGCGTCATGTTGTCCCTAAAAAAGGGCAATGCCTGTCTTTGACTAAAGAGCACTTTCTTGTACCCCGCCTGGAGCTGTTCAAGAAACGGCTTGTTTTGATGCATGTGTAAGAAACGATACAGCAGCATTATAGAAGTCGCCGGATAGGCTGATTCACGTTCCACTGGTCCACCTTTGTAATGCGATCCGTCGTAGATCACTTCCATCATTTGGAAGAACTGGTAACGGTTTTCCTTTACCTCCCCTTCCAGTTTTCCGATCTCGGATTCCATGATGCCCATCACCATGTTCAATTCGCTCATGTCCGCCGGCATTCGCTGGGCAATATTCGGGACAGAAGCAACCTGAGGGATAGAAGTTTCTCTTGCAGATTGTAGTTCTGGTTGGAACATTGCTGCCGGCTCCAGGCGTTGAAAAGAGTCAACACTCTCCCATTCGGGACTCTGTATAAAAGTTCCGATCTCTTTCCAGTAAAAATCAAATGGGATGGA
>CALMHE010000040.1 GCA_937863865.1 uncultured Anaerolineaceae bacterium
GGATGATTGTCGGAACACTCATAATTCCCAACCTGACAGCCAGGTCAGGTGATTCATCCACATTCACATGAAAGAGCTGCATTTTGCCATCCAGCGCTTCCTGCATTTTTTCCAATTCCGGCTCCAGACGCTTGCAGGGTTGACACCAGGGCGCGCCAAATTCCACCAGTGCAGGCAGGGATGATTGAATGACCTTCTGATTAAAATTTACATCGTTGACATCAATCCATGCAGACATAAGTGCTTTACCTTTACTCGATATGACAGGAAGTAATAAAATGGATGGGATTAGTATAGCGCAAGGTGTACAATTTCAGAAGGAATTCCAGTAAATTGAGGCTGAAGTACGGAGAAAATCCATGCAGGAAATCACAATTCAGGCAATTCAACCCGGTGAATCCAGCCTGGTGCGCAGACTGATCATTGAGAATTGGGGCAGTGAGAGGGTCATTATTCACGATGCTGAATATTTTCCCCATGAACTGCCTGGTCTCATTGCCCGCCGGGGGGGAACGATCGTGGGATTGTTAACCTATCGGCTGGAATACCACGCTTGCGAGATCGTGACTCTCAACAGCTTTTTACCCCATATCGGGGTGGGCAGGTCTTTATTGGATGCTGTACGTGAACTTGCACGCCAGGCAGGATGTGTGCGGATATGGCTGGTTACCACCAATGATAATCTGTCAGCGCTGGGGTTTTACCAACATTATGGTTTTTCTCTGTACGCTCTCCACTGTGGAGCCGTCAGCCGCAGCCGGCAAATCAAACCTGAGATACCGCTGGTCGGGGAAAATGGTATTCCCATCCGGGATGAACTGGAATTGGAAATCTGGATATAATGGGATCATTCCATACCCATGAAGGGCACCAACGATGACCAACCAGGGGTTTTGCTCCCAAAACAGACAATCATCATCAGCAGAGGTACGCTTGTGCCGCGGCTGCGGGATCCCGGAATTGCCAAACGCATCATCATCGACCATGCCGGAATCGCTTCACCCGGCTCTGATGACTCAAACCGGACTCTTTGTCAGTCACATTCGCAACATGAGCCGGCACAGGCGGTTCACGGGTGCCAAAGCCGGCATCACCCGCCTGGTCACAAGGTCCCTAAGCGTACTCCTGGAGTTTGTTTCCCCGAATGCCATGAAGGCTGCTGTAAATGGCAGACACGATGATGACAAAACCCTGGGAATTGCGGTGTACTGATCATGTCTGAACGCAAACTGATCCTGCCCAGTGGAACCCTCCACTACCCGGTTTTTCTGCCTGACGCCACCTTTGGAGTGGTGCGTACGGTCGATTCATCCGACCTGGAAGATGTGGGTGTTGAGGGTGTGGTGATGAATACATTTCATTTGATGCAAAAACCCGGTTCGGATGTTGTCCGTTCACTGGGCGGGCTGCATCGGATGTCCGGCTGGAACCACCCCATCATTACCGATTCGGGGGGATTCCAGGCATATTCACTGATCCGCCAGAATCCCAAATTTGGAAAAATGGACAGCCGCGGGATATCATTCCAACTTGAGGGCAGCAGCCGTAAATATCAACTAACACCCGCCAAGTGCATCCAACTTCAAATGAGCTTTGATTCGGATGTGGTCATCTGCCTGGATGACTGCACTCATGTGGATGCACCGGATTCTGAACAACGCCTCTCTGTGGACCGAACCATTGAGTGGGCAAAACGAAGTAAAAAGGAATACCTGCGGTTGGTGGAGCAAAAATCACTCACGGAGGAATCCCGCCCCAGGTTGTTCGCAGTCATCCAGGGCGGCGGCATTCCTGAATTGCGCCGTGAATGTGCCGAGGCATTGCTGGAAATTGGTTTTGATGGATTTGGGTTTGGCGGCTGGCCGCTGGACGGCGAGGGCAGGTTGATTACGGACATTCTTGAATACACCCGCTCACTGATTCCGCGCCATTTTCCCATGCACGCCCTGGGGATTGGACATCCTGAGAATCTACTGGCATGTTACCGGATGGGTTATGACCTGTTTGATTGCGCCATGCCCACCCGCGACGCCCGCCACAACCGCCTGTACACCTTCAACCAGCCCGTCACAGCCCCGCAAGCCGGCTTGACAGGAAGCTGGCTGGGCTATATTTACCTCAATGATGAAAAACACATCCGCTCGGATGCACCCATCTCACCCGGATGTGACTGTCCGGTCTGCTCGCGTTATTCGATTGGCTTCCTGCGCCACCTTTTCAAGCTGGGGGAACCCCTCCACCTGCGCCTGGCAACCCTGCATAATCTGCGGTTTATGACGCAACTGACAAAACGGATCCGCAGTCTGCCGGAGGTGACCTGATTCATGCCCAATATGGTTGACATGGAAGACCTTATCCAGCGGATTTGCGCTGCTCCCAAGTATTCCACCATTGACCGGTCATTGGTTTCCAGATTGGTGGAACTGGAACTCGAAAAGGGACGAAGTATAAAGGAAACCATCAAGGCTGTCCGATCCAGGCTGCACCAGGTGGCTGCCGCCTACCAAGAATCGCCCATCGGCTATGCGCAAGCTATTATCGGGCTCGATTCCCTCCCCAACGATCTCCATCACCCTGAGGTCAATTTATTTTGCCGGAAAATGTTATTGCAGCATGCCTCCACCCGTGAACGCCTGCCCTTTCTCAAAGAATTTTACGCCCAGACACTTGCCTCAATTGCACCGGTGCATTCGGTTTTGGACCTCGCCTGTGGAATGAATCCCCTGGCGATTTCGCTTATGCCCCTCGCCCCGGAAGTGGAATATGCTGCATTTGACATATATACAGACCTTGCTGATTTTCTCAACCGATTTTTCTCCCATTTTTCCATCCGGGGCAGCGCCGGCATATGCGATCTGACATCAGCCATGCCTGATCAGAAGGTACAACTGGCGCTCCTGTTGAAAACCATCCCCTGCCTGGAGCAGGTTGATAAATCCATCGGGCAAAGACTGCTTGCCGGCATTCAGGCTGAACATATCCTCGTTTCATTCCCGGCGCGTTCCCTGGGCGGCAGATCAAAAGGCATGCCCAAAACCTATGAAACTCATTTTCATCAACTCATTGAAGGTCTTCCCTTTACCTCGAAGCGGTTTGTATTTCCCACGGAACTCGCTTTCCTGCTGAGCCGGAGATGATTGATGCCCTTTGATCTGGATGCCTGGATTGATGATTTGCTGGCTTCCCGTAAATACAGGCAGCTGAACCTGCCCCGTGAAACCATCCGGGACCTGCTGGAACAGGAGCTTGCTCATCACAACTCCACCAGGGCAGCTTTGAAGGCTGTTCGGGAAAAATTACATCAGATTGTTGCCCCTTATCTGGGCGACCCGGATTATGTGGCAGCCTCCCTGAAATTGGATGCCGCCTTCCGGTCGGGTGATCCTTTGATTATCAAAAATGTGTGTATGGAAATCATGCAACAACATGCCTCCACCCGGGAACGCATTCCACATCTGGCAGAGTTTTACAAGGCGATATTTGCCGTCACAGGAAAGCCACAGATCATCATAGATCTGGCTTGTGGATTGAATCCACTTTCCTTTCCGTGGATGGACCTGTCCACAGACACTCAATATCATGCCTGGGACCTCCACCAACCGCGGGTCACACTGATCAACACCTACTTTCGTCTTCAGGGCTTGCCGGAACTGGCTTTCCAGGGGGATATTCTGGTGAATCCTCCCAAAATCCAGACAGATGTGACCTTTTTTTTCAAGGAAGCCCACCGGTTTGACCAGCGCCGCCGCGGCTGCAACCGTAATTTCTGGCAGGCTATTCACACCCATTGGCTGATTGTCACGCTGCCCTCCCGCAACCTGACCGGACACCATTCCCTTATTGATCAACACCGCCGGCTGGTGATGGAAGCTATTCAAAATTTTCCCTGGCAGATGAAAGAACTGGAAATTGGTGGTGAATTAATCTTCTGCCTGTAAAAACCCAATCCGGGCTGATTGTTGCCGAACATATCAACAAACCTGTTGAACCCGACAGTTCCAAATTAATGCGTGTGCTATAATTGAAAACGGTAAACTCAACCCCTGCGGATATGGTTTACCATCCCTGGCAATCATCATATTTATCCAGGAGTCATTCGCATGACCAAACTTCCCCCCCGACAAAACGAGCCGCGTACTTCTGTCAGCCGCTCAACCGGGCAACCCGCCCCAGTTGCCCCCCCTCCCTTTGTTCCACCTCCGATTTCAAAGGTGGAAAATACTGGTTTATCGCCACTCTGGCTGCAGGACCTGGTCTTAAAGGTCATGTATTTTGAAGGTTACCTGACTGGTTTTAAAATTGCTGAAGAAATAGCCCTGCCCTTCACCGGTGTGGTGGACTCCCTCCTGGAGTCACTCAAGCGTGAAAAACTGTTGGAAGTTCGCACCTCCCAGATGGGTCTGGGTGAGGGCGCTTACGTGTATGCCATCACCGGTGCTGGAATCGCCCGGGCTCGCGAAGCCCTTGACCGCAGCCAATATGCCGGTCCTGCACCGGTACCCCTCCAGATGTACTATGAATCCATCCAGCGCCAAAAGGTTGATCGTCTGCAGGTGACTGACCGCCTGATGCGCCAGGTGCTTGCCCACCTGGTCCTGTCTGAACATGCCTTTCAACGATTGGGACCTGCCGTAAATTCCGGAACCTCCATTTTCCTGTATGGTCCACCCGGCAATGGCAAAACCAGTATTGCCCGCGCCATTGGCAACCTGATTCAGGCGGAAACGATGTATGTTCCATTTGCCGTCAGTGTGGAAGGGCAGGTCATTAAATTGTTTGACTCGGTCAATCACCAATTGGCACCCGAGGATGACACCACCCCACGCGGCACTGGCACCATGCGAACCAACACCCGCCGAGACCCGCGCTGGGTGCGCATCCGCCGTCCTTTCATTGTCACCGGGGGTGAATTGACCATGGCGGGACTGGACCTGGTGTTTGACGATACATTGAAGTATTACGAAGCCCCATTCCAGATGAAAGCCAACGGCGGTATTCTTCTGATTGACGACTTTGGTCGCCAGCAGGTGCGGCCGCGTGACCTGTTGAACCGTTGGATCGTTCCCTTGGAAAATCGCATTGATTACCTCGCCCTGCATACCGGGCGCAAACTCGAAGTTCCCTTTGATGTGCTGGTCATTTTTTCAACCAACCTGCCCCCGCGCGAGTTGGTGGATGAAGCATTCCTGCGCCGTCTGCGCCATAAAATTGAGGTCGTCGATCCCACCTATGAGGAATATCGCGAAATTTTCAAGCGGGTTTCCAGTCAGAAAGGGGTTCAATACAACGATGAAGGTCTGGCGTACCTGTTGCAGGAATATTACATCAAGTGCAACCGCAAACTGCGTGCCAATCATCCCCGCGACCTGTGTGACCAGATCGTCGATATCTCACAATATTTAAATATTGAACCCACGCTTTCCCGGGAACTGATTGATCGTGCAGTTGATTCATATTTTGTTGAATTATGACCCATCTTTATCTGATTCCCCGTCCGATCATTTTCGCCCACCGCGGATCCTCCGCCCATGCACCTGAAAACACGCTTTCGGCTTTCAAGCTGGCAGTCCGCCAGGGTGCCCCGGCAATTGAGCTGGATGTCCAGCTCAGTGCTGACCAGCAGGTGATCGTCATGCATGATTCAACGGTTAACCGCACAACCGATGGCACCGGTCCTGTCAAACGCCTGCCCCTGGATGCCTTACGGGAGTTGGATGCGGGAGTAAAATTTGATCCCAAATTCCGGGGAGAGCCCATCCCCACACTTGCAGAAGTATTTGAAGAAGTCGGACATGATATTTTTATCAATGTGGAACTGGCGAATTATTATTCCCCGTTGGATATGCTGGTGGAACGTGTAATCCACCTGGTTATCCAGATGGGGATGGAAGAACGGGTATTGTTTTCATCCTTTCTAGCGAATAATTTATTCCATACACGGAAATTGCTTCCCGGGATTCCTCGGGGAATTATCTATGCCAAAGGTATGGCAAACCGATCCATCCCTGCCTGGGTCGGTCAGCGGGCGGCTCCACACATCACCCATCCGCAGCATACAGATGCAACAGCAGAATATATCCAAAAAGCCCATGCAGCAGACCGCCGGGTACATACCTGGACGGTCAACGATCCGGAGGAGATGCGCCGTCTCTACGCCCTGGATGTGGATGGCATTTTTACAGATGACCCCCAGCTTGCCTTGCGCATTCTGGAGGAACGATGATTCCTGCGGAATGGCTGGATGAAGCTTCCCAACTCCTGGCTGATCGGGTTCGACGCACTCCGCTGACCCATGATGCCGGTTGGAACATTTATTTAAAATGGGAAAACCGGCAGACAACCGGTTCATTTAAACTGCGCGGCGCCACCAATAAAATCCTTTCCCTGCTTCCATGGGAGAGGGAGCGTGGATTGGTGGCTGCCTCCGCCGGGAATCATGGTCAGGGAGTGGCTTGGGCAGCCAGGGAAGTGGGTGCCCAGACAACCATCTTCGCCTCGAAACATGCCGTGCCTGCCAAATTGGAAGCCATGCGTTCACTGGGTGCGGATGTACGGTTGGTTCCAGGCGGTTACGAACTGGCAGAGCGTACCGCCCAACAATATGCTGCTGAATACCACCAGACCTGGATATCCCCATATAACGATGCCCGGGTGATTGCTGGTCAGGCAACGTTGGGATTGGAATTGATGGATCAACTGCCGGATTCTCCCGAGGTCTGCCTGGTGCCTGTGGGTGGGGGTGGATTAATCGCGGGACTGGGACTGGCATTTTCCCGGATGCGTCAGCGGCCGCGGCTCATTGGTGTCCAATCGGAAGCATCCCCATTTTTTTATGAATTATTTCATAAAGGTTCGCAGGAGAATGTGACCGAATTACCCAGCCTGGCGGATGGACTTTCAGGTGCTGTCGAGGAAGGTTCCATTACCCTCCCGCTGGTCCGAAAATATGTTGACGATATCATCCTGGTTAAGGAAACTGATGTTGAAGAAGCAATCGCCGTTGCCTGGTATCGATGGGGGGAGACAATTGAAGGCTCAGCGGCAGCAGCCTTGGCTGCTGTCATTTCTGGAAAGGTTTCCGGACACCCGGCTGTGGTTATTTTGACAGGAGGTAATATCCAGCCGGAAATCCACCAGAATATTTTGAGACAATATGATGCGGGAAGGAAATCCGGCTGAGATGCTGCACCGCTCATTTCGATTGATCTCCATTCTCCTGGTGGTGGTTTTTATTACAGCACTCATTCATCCCGCACTGGCGCAAACTGGCGAAGGCTTGCAGGGCATCGATCCACGCCAGAAAGCCCAGACATTGCTTAAAAGCCTGAGTGCCGAGGAGCGGGTTGGACAGCTTTTCCTGATCACCTACAAAGGAACAGACATCCGCGAGAATTCACAAATTTATGATTTGCTGATTACTCATCATGTCGGAGGGGTTGTTCTGACCGCCGATAACAATAATTTCACGGCAGAAAACACGCTTAACGATGTACATGGCATGATCTCCACAC
The DNA here is from genome assembly GCA_937863865.1 of uncultured Anaerolineaceae bacterium. Classification (GTDB taxonomy): domain Bacteria; phylum Chloroflexota; class Anaerolineae; order Anaerolineales; family Anaerolineaceae; genus CALMHE01. The sequence continues at coordinate 7,512 of CALMHE010000040.1, forward strand.
TGCAAACATCCCGTTGGGTGCAGGATACCGGGGGGGCGGAACCGGATGACACCGGAAATGCCGGCAACTACATCCCCCTCTTCTTTGGCATTTCACAGGAAGGCGACCTTGCCCCCAATGATCAAATCCTGGAAGGAGTGACTTCCCTGCCCAATCTGATGGCTATCGGTGCCACCTGGAAACCCAGTCTGGCTCAATCCGTCGGTTCCATCATGGGCAGGGAATTACAGGCGCTGGGTTTCAACCTGTACCTGGGTCCTTCATTGGATGTATTGAATATCATCCGTGCTGAACGCAGCGAAGACCTGGGGACGCGTACCTTTGGTGCTGATCCTTTTTGGGTGGGCAGGATGGGCAGTGCTTATATCAAGGGGCTGCACCAGGGCAGCGGCGGACATCTGGCGGTTATTGCAAAACATTTCCCCGGTGCAGGGGGATCAGACCGACCCACCGAGGAGGAAGTAGCCACTGTCCGAAAATCCCTGGATGCCTTGAAACAAATAGAACTGGCTCCGTTCTTTGCAGTCACTGGAAATTCAGCAGACTTTGAATCCACTGCGGATGGTTTACTGGTCACCCATATCCGTTACCAGGGTTTTCAGGGCAATATTCGCGCCACCACCCGCCCCGTCAGCCTGGATGGCACATCATTGGATCAGCTGCTGTCCCTTCCGGAAATCAGCACCTGGCGCGAGAATCAGGGCATCACAGTCAGTGATGACCTTGGCAGCAATGCCATCCGTCGTTTTTACGATCCCACCGGAGTTACATTTGATGCCCGCCTGATCGCCCGCAACGCCTTCCTGGCAGGGAATGATCTGCTCTATTTGAACAATTTCATCGCCCCTGGTGATCCTGACAGTTACACGACCATTCTAAACACCTTGAATCACTTCATCCAGAAATACAGGGAGGATCCTGCGTTTGCTGAACGGGTTGACGAGTCGGTTCTACGAATTTTAACCTTGAAATATCGCTTGTATTCCAATTTCAACTTGAATCAAGTGTTGACTTCAGTCGAGAGATTGTCCCAGATCGGCACCTCAGAATCGATCAATTTTGAAGTAGCCCGCCAGGCAGTCTCACTCATCAGCCCCAGTGCCGCAGAATTAAAACTGGAACTCCCCCGCCCCCCCGGCTTGCGCGATCGGATTGTGTTCCTCACGGATACCATTGATCAGAAACAATGCAGCACCTGTCCTGTGGAATCCATCCTGTCTGAAACCAGTTTCCAGCAGGCAGTTTTACGTCTGTACGGTCCTTCGGCTGGGGGGCAGGTTTCTTCAAGCCTTTTATCGTCTTATTCCTTTAATGCCTTGAATCTGATGCTGGATGATCCACTCGACCAGCCTGAACTGGAAACTGATCTTCAGATCGCCACCTGGATTATTGTATCCATCCATCAAATCAGCGAAAATGATCCCACATCCCAGGCAATCAAACGATTGTTGGAGGAACGCCCGGAGTTATTGACCAATAAAAAAACCATCGTGTTTTCCTTCAATGCCCCATACTATTTTGACACAACGGATATTTCCAAATTTACTGCCTATTATGGTTTATACAGTAAAATCCCTGCATTTCTGGATGTCGCCACAAGGGTGCTGTTTCAGGAGCTGTCGGCGGATGGTGCACTTCCGGTATCCGTACCGGGGATTGCATATGATTTGATCACTGCCACCTCCCCCGATCCAAACCAGGTGATTCCACTTTACCTGGATGTTCCAACTACACCATCTGAAGGGACATCCACTCCCATGCCAACGCCGCCCACGACTTTCAAAATTGGGGACATCATCCCGCTGCGCACGGGTGTCATTCTTGATCAAAACCATCATATTGTCCCCGATGGGACTGTCGTACGATTTCTTTTCAAACTGGGGGGTGAAACCGGCACCATTCAGCAAATTGAACAGGTCACAGCAGAGGGTGTGGCATCCACCACCTACCGGATTCAGGCATTGGGACCGATTGAAATCAGCGTTGTCAGCGAACCTGCACTGACCTCCCAGGTACTCCAATTGAATATCCTGGAAGGTGAAGGGGGAGTCCCCGTTTTCATCACCCCCACCTCCCTGCCCACATTGACACCCACACCAAGCCCCACTCCCACGCTGACTCCAGTTGTCACTGAAACACCCCCACCGTCGGAACCCCAGGCACCCGGCATGGGAGATTGGCTGCTGGCACTGATTCTCAGTTGGGGTGGCGCAGTCGGAATATTTTTTGTTGGACGGCGGTTTTCAATCCGCTGGGGTTTGCGATGGAGTTCGCTGGCGGCCCTGGGGGGGATGCTGGCATTCTTCCTGTTGATTCTCGGTTTACCAGGCGCATTTGCCTGGCTGGAAAAAGCCGGTACGGGCGGTCTGGCGGGGATAATCCTTGCAGGCATCATCACCGGCTGGCTGCTGGGTGTGGGATGGTTTTTATTGGCAGGAAAAGCAGCCCGCTCGTCGCCCGCTTAGCGCGCCAGCGTTATCACCATAGTCAATATCGCCAGACCGATGGCGGAGTAAATTAACATTCGCTCTGGATCCATCCGGGCAAGTTCCCGAATGGTCAGGGATTTGGAAATCGGACGCGGGATGGTGGGGGTATCCCCCAGCAGGCTCTGCCGGAAACGCGCTACGTTTTCCGGACGTTCATCCGGGTGGATGCTCATCGCCCACAGCACTGCCTTTTCGGTTTTCAAGCTGACATCCGGATTGATCTGGCGCAGTGGGATCAGGCTTTGTGGATTCAGGAAGCGTTCCCGTGCATCAGCCGGAGCCTGATTGGTTAATAAATGATACAGTGTGGCGCCAAAGGCGTACAAATCGCTCCGTACATCGGTATGTCCGGAGTCTCCCCCATATTGTTCCAAGGGCGTATAAAGAGCAGTTCCCTGTCCCTGCAAAATGGTAATGGTCACCTCACCGGGCGCCAGTAATTTGACCAAACCAAAATCCACCAGCTTTAACAGCCCATTTGGTGTAACCTTCAAATTGCTCGGCTTGATATCCCGATGTAATATGGGAGGCTCCTGGCTGTGCAAATAGATCAATGCATCAGCAAGCTGCCCTGCCCAGTTCAGTACATTCAATTCAAAAAGGAAGTTTGAAAAATGCAATGAATATCGGAATTGGATATTGGGTGAGACCTGATAGAACCATTTATGGAAATCTGTTTCAACGTTCTCAATACCGTTTTGGAGCAAATTATGGAACTGATTATCGAAACATTAATTCTATAACAGCTTCAACTTTTTCAATTAGTGC
>CALMHE010000041.1 GCA_937863865.1 uncultured Anaerolineaceae bacterium
CTCGAAGAGCCAGGTCAACCGGTCCATTGGGGATGCCGGTTGTGCATAAATCAATATTCGTTATGAATGGATTCTCGGTTTGGGGTTCACCAATGGGATTCCAGGTCCCGTCCCAATTCGCAATCACCTGCATCCGTGTAATCGAGCGATCATCCCAACCGAGACCGCCAACCGCGAGTGAGCTGGTATTAATGACTGAACCATGCGCCGGCATGCCTAGATCGCCGGAGGGGGGATTGGTGCCTGCATTGCTGGATGTGAACCAGTCTCCACCGGAGTGACAATCCGGATACCATCCTGTTTTGCTGGGTGGAATATCACTCACCTCGACGCATTGCCTGGGTCTGCCGCCATTGATATCCACATCATCAAATGTAATATCGACGGATTGACCCCAATTGTTGTAGAGGCTGGTTGTCACCTGGAAATGAAGGTGATGACCGGTGCTTGCACCGGTATTGTCAGTATTGCCAATATATTGTCCCTGAAGAACGGATGCCCCCGTTGTGCGTAATTCAGGCGGGATTGAGTCGTACGCCAGGTGATAATAGATTTGATAACTGGTGGGGGATGTGGACTGATCCTTCAGAATGAGGTAATTAACACAGGAATGATTATTATTGGGGCAGGTCCAGGCAGCTTTATGAACTGTTCCACCCCTGGAGGCAAGAATGGGAAACATGGTGCCATCAGCAAAGTCAAACCCATATAGACATGATGAACAATTTCCATAAAGATAAACATGCCCGATGCTCTGGGTAAGGCGCTTGGAATTGCCGGAAGCCCAGGGTAGTTTATAACCACTGAATGTCATGGGTTCAATCATGCCAGCCTTGCTCATGTATGTGTCACGGATATTGGGACTGATCAGGTTTTCCGGCATGGACTGCAGGGTTTCATTCCAGATTTCATCCACCTGCAAGGTTACTTTCCAGTCAGAAGCAGCCGTTGGATCCCAGCCTGCCAGTTCTGCAATAGCCAACCCGGGTTCACTGGCGAGAATTTCTCCAGTCTGGCGGTCAGCAGATGCCAGCCAGATCACAGCCTGTTTTCCATCATCACTGATCAAAATCTGATTGACCTGCATTTCAAAAACCGAAAAAGCAATTACGTCCGGGTGGTTGTCCACAGATTGGAGAACTGCAGTTGCAATGGCTTCCTGAATATCCGAGTTGGCGGGGAAGGATTGAGCGGAATGAACCGTCAGGAAGGGTGTTAATAGAAATGCTGTTATGAGGATGATGGATAGAAACCAGCGGCGGGGCATGTATCTCTCCTATAAATTGACGACGAAGGCATCCAATATGGGGGTTAATTCACCCTGTCCGGATTTTGGCTGCATATCCATTTCCAATAAATGATGATAAATGCCGATCAGATCCGTGTGAGTGAAACGTTGAGCCTGTGGGATGAGTCTCCCCACCTGGTATGAGGAGCGAATACCCAGGACAATTCCAATTTCGCGGGGTGTCAACCCTTCATCCAGTGCCTCCCGAACCTGGAGGAGAAGGCGGAATTGGCGGATGATCATACCAAACAGGGAAGCCGCGTCCTGCTCTTCCAGGAGTGTATGTAAAAGTCGGAGTGCTTTTTGGGTATCACCCATGCCCATTGCGTCCACCATCTCAAAGATATTCACTTCACCGCCCGGGGCGGCTGCAATCTGGACGTCCTCCAATTCGATGGCGCGATCGTAATTGACAAATGCAAGTAATTTTTCAATTTCCTGGCTGGCTTGTTGGGTATCATTTCCGACCAGGATTGCCAGGGCAGCTGCAGCTTCCCGGGTGAAAATACCTCCGTGGGCTTTGGCTTCGTTCATTATCCAACCGGGCATTTCAGCAGGTCCCGGCAGGGCAAACACCCTGATGTATACCGGTCGGTCAATTTCCCTGCCTTCCACCATCAAAGGTTCATGTGCCCATTGAAGAAGCCAGTGATCCCTTTGGGGATTACCCGGATCGGTTTTCATTGTCCTCCAGCTTTTGCCGAAGAATTCATCCTCCTGGATGAGGATGAGGGCATTTGTGGAGGGTATCTGATCGAGTAATTGGGTAAACCTGGCTTGAGCACTCCTGGAGGTGAGTTTCACCAGGGGATGGGTAAAAATGACCAGCCTTCGCTCGGACAGGAAAGGCAGGGTGTTGACTGCTGTCCGCAGGTCCTCATCGGTCGCCTGCCTGCCGTCCAGCCGGGTGATATTCATCTCCGCCATCATTGGATCACCCATCTTTTCGATGATCCGATCTATGAAGGATTGAATCGCATGTATGTCATCCCCGTAAAGGATGTACACGGTGGGTTTTTGGGTCAAAATGGGGGAATCGGTCATGATCACCTAACCATGTTATTTATTAAATATCATAACATGAGTGGTTGCAAGTGTCACGCCAGCCAAGGTTGATATTGGATTGATCGAATCAGTGCCGGAACATCTCATCCACAAACGGGAGAATTTGATTCCAGTCAGGCAGGAGAACCTGGGCACCTTCCGAAGTTGTGAATGGATTGATCATTTCACGGGGCAGGGTACGGTTATCAATGCCATCCGGACCGGCGCGCAGGAGAGCCAAACCCAGGCGCGGCATCAACCAGAATGGTATATTGGTGTCAATCACCCGGTTTGATGCAGAAATCACTGCTGGAATGTGGATCCACCCCTTGGGGGAGAGCATCTGACGTATTACAGCTTTTAATAAAAGCTGGGCGTTTGCCATTCGGAAAAAATCATCCGAGCCGCTGCGATTTCGGACAAATGCCAGGGCTTCCTCCCCAGTCAGGTGATATGTACCGGGCTGGTATATGCCGTTTGACGCATCCAGGGCTAGTGTGATTCCTCCCATTGCATCAATCATTTCCGGAAATTCATTCAGACGCAGACGGGCATAATATCTGACATTAACATTAAATTGTTGACGGATGACACTCATCACAGCTTTTGGACCACTGCCAGGTTCATTTGCTTCTGCGAAGAAATGAACTGTATTGATGCGATTTTCACCCACCTCGGGGATGTCAATCCATAAATCACGTGGAATTGAAAGCATGGCTATCCTGGCGCGCAAGGGTTGAACGCCGGTAATAATGATCGTATCGGTTCGACCCACATCGGAATTTTCGATTGTCCTGTCAACCCCCAGCAACAGGAAATTTGTCCGGAAGGGTGTCAGGAAATAAGCAGCCAGGATGCCCAGCAGGATGACAATCATTAACGTACCGCAATTCAATCCTTTCCGACTTGACCTGTTTTGAACAGGCATACCAATGGGTTGATAATGTGAAAGCGGTTCAGATTGATTTGTTGTTTGTTCCATGTCCGTTTGATTCAACTTGATTGTCTGCTTGAAATCTGGTTTGGACACCAATTGTACACCCATTTCAAATCACCATTCACTTGATGAATTCTTTCAGGATGTATAATGGGGGTGGCAAATAAATATACCGATTTTCTCCATTTCATGTTATAGAATTGGATTATTCATGACAACAACATCCATGCCAGCCAATCCGCGCGGGGGAATTCTTTCAATTTTTCTACGACAGATCAGCAGGGGGATATTGATCCTGCTGTCCATTGCCTTTCTGACCTTGTTTGGTTTGAATATGGCTGCTCTGGGGCGGGCACGCCAGCCATTTCACTTCTTTCCAGCTCTGGTGGATGTCATTAAACAATTATGGAATTATCTTTTCCATCATCCTGCGACCTACCTGTGGCATAAAGAAGATCTACCCTTCCTGACAGTGGTTAAGGAGCTGTTTATCAACAGTGCAGGGCTGCTTCTTGCGGCGCTGGTAATTGCAGCTGTTCTGGGTGTGTTATTGGGGACGATGGCTGCCTTGCGTTATCGGCGGCGGGGCAGCAGTTTTTTAGTCATAACATCCATCCTGGGTATTTCAATGCCCTGTTTCCTCTTTGCCATGTTGTTA
>CALMHE010000042.1 GCA_937863865.1 uncultured Anaerolineaceae bacterium
CGTAATTTTACGATATAGCGATTGTACCGTCAATCCCAATCCTTGATTTTGTTATCAGGTATAATTTAACCATCCCCCTCACTGAAGGACCAACATGACATCCCAGAATAAAATCCTCCGCTTCACCATGTTTGGTTTATTGTATTTCACCCAGGGCACCATCCTGGGGTATTTTGCCTCGCTCAACGCCATCTACCTGCTAAAAAATGGCTTGAGCATTGCCGACGTGGGCATCTTCAGCACCATTGCCCTCATCCCCTTTATCATTAAGATCCTGTTTGGCATCCTCAGTGACCGCTACAACTTCCTGGGCTGGGGTCACCGTAAACCATATATTGTCATGGGTTTACTGATCCAGTGTATTTGCCTGATTGTGGTGATGTTCATCAACCCGGGCACGCAGTACTGGCTGTTTGTTGGGATCGCCTTCCTGCTTCAGCTTGGGATGGCGTTTTACGATACCTGCACCGATGGGCTGGCGTTGGATGTGACCCCGGCGGACGAGAAGGGCATCCTGCAGGGCTTTATGGTCGGGGGTCGCTCCATTGGCGTAATTGTTGCCGCCTCAGTGGCAGGCATCATCGCCGAGTCTTCCTGGCCGGGTGTGTTCCTCTTTCTTGCCGCCCTGACCCTGCTGCCGTTCCTGCTGCTCTTCTTCATCAAGGAACCGGAGCGCACTCCGGGAATGCGTTTCAATTGGGGTGCTTTCCGGGCGTTTAAAAAACCGGTTGTGCTGTTGGTTGCAGCCATCGGCTTGATTGTCTTCGTGGTCATTGTGGGTGCCAACCAGCTTGTCAACCCCTCCCTCTCCACGCGGCTGGAGATTTCCACCAGCACTGCCGGGCTGCTGACCACCCTGTGGGGGATTGGCTGTGTTGCTGGTGCATTGGCAGGCGGACGCCTGATGGACCGTCTTGGCGGGAAACGCGCCCTCTGGCTGTCCATTCTCTCGGTGGCGGTGACCATGGTATTGATTGCCATCATCCCTTCGCTGGTTGTTGCCTACCTGGTGGTGATTCTCTTTGGCGTGGCATTCGGTGCTTCGCAGGCAATCTACTTTGCGCTGGCAATGCAGGTGACGGATGGCACCATTGCCGCTTCCATGTATTCCATCCTGATGGCGGTCACCAACGTGGGGCAGGGAATTGGCTTGGGGCTGGGCGGTGGTCTGGCAGATGCGGCTGGCTACCCGGTGGCTTTCCTTGCCTTTGGCGGCATCATCTTTCTGGCAGTGCCGTTTGTCATTGCCCTCTACCGGCGCCTCCGACCCCGCACCAAAGAGAACATATTTCAGGCGGAGTTATAGGAAAATAAAACCAGGGCTGGATTTCCAGCCCTGGTTTATCGTTTGATGACCTGCTTTCAGGCAGCTTTGGCTTTTGCCACGATCGCCGCAAAGGTTTGCGGGTCGCGCACTGCCAGGTCAGCCAGCATTTTGCGGTTGATGGCAATGTTCGCCTTCCGCATCAGGTAAACTAACTGGCTGTAGCTTAAACCGTTGAGCCGGGCAGCGGCGTTAATGCGCATGATCCACAACCGGCGCAGGTCGCGTTTGCGATTGCGGCGGTCGCGGGTGGCATACCACATGCTCTTCAGCCGGGCTTCCTGGGCGCGGCGGAACAACAGGTGACGGGATCCGTGATATCCCTGGTTCAGCTTCAATACTTTCTTGTGGCGCCGATAACTCTGCGGACCACCTCTTACACGAGCCATTTGAATTCTCCTTTGCAGTCCTCTGGGCGCCGGTGGGTCTCACCCGTTGCATGCACCCAGCAACCGCACATCAAAAAAAGGAACCGATGGGCGCGCGGCGCCTACTCCTCCATGTTGGGAGCGAGACGTTTGACGCGCTGGACGATCTTCTTGCCTTCCACCGGGATCATCTCGGTGAGAACGGCTTTCACGCGCTTGGGGGTGCGCCGGCGCAGGTGGCTTTTGCCGCCCTTGGTGCGTACCAGAAGACCCGACCCGGTCAGGCGGAACCGTTTGGAGGTTGCCTTATGGGTCTTCAGCTTGATTTTGCCTGAGGTTTTCGCCTTGCGAGGCACGGTAGTACTCCTCTCTAACCAATATACGGAAATGAAGCGGCTTTTAAGCCGCGAGTAGCCATTATACCAGAAGAATCGAATCTGGGAAGAGGATGTTTTGACAAATTCCCTTCTGTGTGTTAAAATCCTTCCGTTGTCAGATGATACCAGCCGAACAATCCGCCACAGGTTGATTGCAAGTCATCTGAAATTTGATGAAAAAACCATCAAGCTGCCCCGGCTGGGTGCCGGGGTGGTTTGCTTAACAAAGAAAGAGTACCATACAACAGAATGAAAAGAAATACATTGAAAATTACCCCGCTGGGAGGTCTTGGAGAAGTCGGGCGCAACTGCATGGCATATGAATATGGGGAGAACATCCTGGTCGTTGACTGCGGCATTATGTTCCCTGAGAATGACATGCTGGGAGTGGACTACATTATCCCGGATTTTACCTATTTAATTCAAAACCGCAAGAGAGTGCGCGGCATCGTCATCACCCATGGTCATGAGGATCATACGGGCGCGGTGCCCCATTTGCTGGCGGAAGTGAAAGCGCCCATCTATGCCACCCCGCTGACCCAGGGTATGCTGGAGGTCAAACTGGCAAAAGGCGGTCTGGCGCAAAAAGCCGACCTGCGCACGGTACATGCTGGTGAGACCATCAATATCGGTCCCTTCAAGGTGCACCTCTTCCACGTCTGCCATTCCATCCCTGACGGGGTGGGTCTGGGGATTGAAACACCCGCCGGGATGATCATCCATTCCAGCGATTATAAATTTGATCACACACCTGTGGACGGCTGGCCGAGTGATTACACCCGCCTGGCTGAGATTTCCCGCGGGGGTGTGCTGGCGCTGCTCTCGGATTCCACCAATGCCGAACGTCCCGGCTGGACTCCCTCTGAAAAGGTGGTGGATGCCGCCCTTGACAAGGTCTTTGATGAAGCACCCGGGCGCATCATCATCGCCTCGTTTGCCTCGTTGATCTCACGAATGCAGCAGGTGGCAAGTTCCGCCCAGTCGCATGGGCGCAAACTGGCATTTGTCGGCACATCCATGCAGGATAACGTGAAAATTGCCCGCAAGCTCGGATATATTAAATTCCCGGATTCCCTGGTGGTGCCAATCGATCAGGCGCTTAAAATGCCCCCGAAGGATATTGCCATCATGGTGACCGGTTCGCAGGGTGAGCCGACTTCCATCCTTGGACGGCTTTCGACGACCCGCAACCGGCTCTTTGATGTCATCCCGGGAGACACCATCGTCCTTTCCTCCCACCCCATCCCGGGCAACGAGGAGAATGTGTACCGCACCATCAACCGGCTCTTTGGGCTGGGTGCGGATGTCATCTACGAAGCCATCGCACCGGTACATGTTTCGGGTCATGCCTCACAGGAAGAGATGAAGTTGATGCTGCACCTCACCAGCCCGAAATTTGTCATTCCGGTTCACGGCGAGCTGCGTCATCTGAAGCAGCATGCCCTGCTGGCGCAGCAGGTGGGCATCCCCGCTGAAAATATTGCCGTCATTGAAAACGGTCAATCCATTGAATTCACCGATGGCAGGATGAAGCTGGGCGAGCGCGTTCCCACCCCCTATGTCTTTGTGGACAGCTCTGGTGTGGCAGGTGTGAGCGAGGATGTGATGCGCGAGCGCGAGAAGCTTTCGCAGGATGGCATCATTATGATCGGTGTGGCGGTGGACCGCTTCACCGGGCGCATGATGCAGGCTCCCAACATTCGGATGTATGGATTTTCCGCCAACGGTGACGCGGATATCATCACAGCAGGCATTCAAAAACGGCTTGAAGGTGTTCTGCAACACAAAAACAGCGCCAACCCGGAACGGGAAATGGAAAAGGATATCTCCACCTACCTGTACAACGAAACACACCGCCGCCCGGTGGTCTTCGTTTCGTTCAACAAGGTATAATTATGGAGGATGTCCACTCCTGAACTGCCTGTAACCCCATCTGAACAGGAACTGGAAGCGGCAAAGCTCCATATTCGTGCCGAGCTGCCTCCCGGCGCACGCCTGGAGGTTACCCTCCGTCTGGAATCGACCCGGGGTGGGGAGGGTGTTGAACGCACCCTTTCCTTTGAAAACCCCACCGATCAGGCGGCTTTGGTGGAGGAGAACGGCAGCGTCCAGGCTGTCAGCCTTTCCCGCCAGCCCTGGCATGAACGCCTGTGGAAGTGGTTCCAACGGACGGCTGCCAGTCTGCCCGGCAATCCCGCTGCGTGGTTGATGGCACTGGCGCTGGCTGTCTACCTGCTCACCCGTCTCATCGGTCTGGAGCGTTTCCCCATCTATTTCTTCACGGATGAGGCGGTGCAGACTGTGCTGGCATCCGATCTGTTGGATCAGGGTTTGAAGAGTTACAACGAGGAATTGCTGCCGACCTTTTTCGTCAACGGCGGGCAGTATAACCTGGGTGTCTCCGTATATGCCCAGGTGCTGCCGTCATTCTTTCTGCCCCGCTCGGAGTTTGTAACCCGCGGGGTCAGTGTATTAATCAGCCTGATCGCCGCATTGGGGGTGGGTTTAACAATGCGGAGGGTATTTAAAAGCCGATACGATTGGGCGGCAATCCTGCTGCTCTCGATCACTCCGGCATGGTTTCTGCATTCGCGCACGGCTTTTGAGACCGTCCTGGCGGTATCATTTTTCGCCGGGTTTATTTATTGTTATGCCCGTTACCGGCAGGGGGAGGCGCGCTTTCTCTATGGCGTGGCGGTCTTTGGGGCACTGGCATTTTACAGCTACAGCCCGGCTCAGCTGGTGATGGCGCTCTCCACCGTGCTGCTGGCAGTTTCGGATGTGCGTTATCACTGGCAGCAGCGCAGGATTGTCCTGCGCGTCCTGGGTTTGGGTGTGCTCCTGTCACTGCCCTATGTGCGTTTCCTGGTGCTTCATCCCGGAGAAAACCTGCGTCACCTGGAAATACTCAACTCCTACTGGGTGCAGAACATTTCCTGGGGTGAGAAGCTGGGCACCTACTTCAAGGAATATCTCAAAGGCTTGAACCCGCTCTACTGGTATCTTCCAACCGGGGCGGATCTACAACGTCACCTGATGAAAGGTTACGGGCACATCCTGCGCCATACGCTGCCCTTCCTGCTGGTGGGTCTGGTTGTGGCGTTCAGGCGAATCAAGAAAAGTGAATACCGCATGTTGATCCTGATCACTCTGGCAGCACCGGCGGGTGCAGCGCTGGCTCACATGGGCATTACCCGGGCGCTGTTCATGGTGATTCCCGTGGCATTGCTGACCGCAGTCGGTCTCAGCGAAACGCTGGAATGGCTGACACACCGCAGGATCCCCCGCCTTCTGTCAGGAGGCTTGATCCTGGTCATCCTCCTGGGGGTCAACATCTTCATGCTGACAGACGCCCTGCAGAATGGTCCGCTTTGGTACCGCGATTATGGATTGGGCGGCATGCAATGGGGCGGCAGGCAGGTTTTCTCCGAGGCAAAAGCGTACCTGATTACCAGCCTTGCCACAAAATTGACCATTCAACTTTCTTGGCAAAAGGGGCCGGTGGTGATGCCCCCCTTCTCGGTGCGGGCTCCTTTCCCCTCCAGATGGGG
>CALMHE010000043.1 GCA_937863865.1 uncultured Anaerolineaceae bacterium
GATTAAGGGTGTCCAGGATGGAATCGAGGGCTGGTTTCATCCGGTCGAACAGGGGGAGCATCTCCGAAATGGCATGCAGGGTTGCGCGTAAACCAACCAGGTCACGCGGGTTTGCGTGACCGGATAAAATGCGATTGACAAGACGTTCCAAATCGCCCAAGGGGCGCAAAGCTTCGCGGAGTTCCGCTCTTAACATGCCGGATTCTAAAAAGAATGCCACTCCATTTTGCCGGTCTTGGATTTGTTTGAGATCCAGAAGGGGTTTGCTGACCCATTGGCGGAGAAGACGTTTACCCATGGGTGTAATGGAGTGATCCAGCACTCCCAGGAGAGAACCGTGCACCTCTCCGCTGCGGATGGTTTCAGTTAATTCCAAATTACGGCGGGTGGCGGCATCCAGATTCATGAATTCACTGGTGCTGTAATTGATGAGGCTGGCAAGTAATTTCAACGCTGCGGGTTGTGTCTCCTGCAGGTATTGAACGACCGCACCGGCAGCCCGGATGGCAAGAGATTGACCCCGCAAACCAAACCCGTCCAGGGAGCTGGTTTGAAATTGTCTTCGCAGCGCTTCCTCACAGCGTCCGGGTTCAAAGCGCCATGCCGCCCAACGGGTCAGGTTCCCCGGAAATCCATTGGATAATATCGTCGTTTCCGGAATGAGAACCTCAGCGGGATTCAACCGAATCAATTCGCTGCGAACCAACCCCTGGATATCCTCACCCCTCAATTGGGTGGCACCAAATTCACCAGTGGAGATATCCACGTAACTAATGCCGGAGCCATCCTCCTGGATGACCAGGCATACAAGGAAATTGTTCCGATCTGAATTCAGTAAACCGGGTTCAATGATGGTGCCAGGGGTTACGACCCGGGTGACCTGCCTGGGGAATAATCCGCGTGCCGGTTGATCCCCCACCTGTTCACAGATGGCTACGTGATATCCCTTATCAATCAAGCGGGCGAGGTAATTTTCAACGGCATGATAGGGTATGCCCGCCATTGGAATACGCACCCCCTTTGCCACTGAACGGGAGGTCAGAACAATATCCAGTTCGCGCGAAGTGATCTCGGCATCCTGGTCAAATGTTTCATAAAAGTCACCCAGGCGAAAAAACAGAATGGCATCAGGATACTGACGCTTGATTTCCAGGTATTGTTGGCGGATGGGGGTGACTTCGTCTTCAGCCATGAATCAGGCGGTCTTCTCACCGCATTCAGAGCAGAATTTGGCTCCCGGCTGAAGTTTGGCGCCGCATTTGTTACATTTATCGTCCTGGAGGACTTTGGCACCACACTCAGGGCAGAATTTAACCTTCTTTGGCAGAGGTACACCGCATTCCGGGAAGATTGCACGAATCGTATCCCTCCAATCCTCGGTTGTGAGGTGTTTATCCTCTTCGGACATTGCAGCATGCGCCCATACTTCCTCAGTGGAACGACTGGCTTGGGCAGCGGACATTTCCACGCCTAAATCCGGAGCACAATCCTTGCACAAGCCACGCTTTAAATTCCAGCAACTCTTGCGACAAACCCATGAGGAACAACGCGGACACTGGATAAATTCCGGTTTTATCTCCCGGATGGCGTCCTCCAAAGCTTCATCGTGTGCCTTCTGCCAACCGGCGGATCGGACCCGTTCACTGACATCGGCAACCTGGCTGAGAAATCCACCGAAAAGGTTGCCGGCTGTATCCAGAGCACCACTGACAGAGCCGATGCTCCAGGCTTTAAACCGGGTGCGAATGCCGGAGTTGCAGCGGTTGCAGAGAAACTCAAACTGGAATCCACGATCCGTGGACAGGTCATTGTAATTGCTTACAAATTCGATGTTTTCACTCATGGGATGCTCCTGTTGGAAATCTGTATCGGTATTATAGCATGCCGGTGTTTGCAAGAATACAGGTTGTTTCATATATCATATATAATGAAATCATTCCATCCGGTGTGGGAGCAAGCAAAGAAATGAACATTGAACCAAAAAAACATCCGATATTCGATGGCATTGAAATGGGCATGGGCACCTGGGCCTGGGGTGACCGGTATTATTGGGGTTATGGTCAACATTATCATCGGGATGATATCCATGCAGCCTTCCGGTATGCAGTTGAGAAAGGAATCATATTTTTTGATACCGCAGAAGCATATGGGATGGGTCAATCCGAAACGATGTTGGGGGAGTTTGCCCGGGAGGCGGGAAAAACAATCCGGATAGCCTCAAAATTCTTTCCATTTCCATGGCGTCTTAATAAGAGAGCTTTATTACGCGCTCTGCGGGGCAGCCTGAAGCGGTTGGGGATTGACAAGCTGAGCTTGTACCAGATGCATCATCCCTATCCGCCGGTGAACATACGCATCTGGATGAATGCCATGGGAGAAGCGCTGGAAGCCGGGTTGGTTGAAGCAATCGGGGTTTCCAATTATGACCGATCTCAAATGCAGGAAGCATATGACGCATTAACTGCCGAAGGACTTCAACTTGCATCCAACCAGGTGGAGTTCCATTTGTTGAGCCGCAGGGCTGAAAAGGACGGGCTGATCCAACATTGCCAGGAGTTGGGAATAACTGTGATCGCTTACAGTCCACTGGCATCCGGTGTATTACCAGGCAAATATTCAGCAGAGCATTTGCCCAGCGGATTTCGGAATGGACGCTACAACCGGCATGTATTGACGGAAATCAAGCCGCTGTTGGATGTGTTGAAAAAAATTGGGGCGGATCATGCTGGCAAGAGTGCCGGGCAGGTGGCAATCAACTGGACGATTTGTAAAGGGACTTTACCCATTCCTGGAGGAAAAAATCTTCAACAGGTCGGGCAGAACTTCGATTCAACCGGCTGGAGGTTGACAGACGAAGAAGTGGAACGCCTGGACGCAATCAGTGACAAGGTTCTGGCTGTCCTCGGCTGGTAAATCAACGCGACCTAAAATTTCGATTTGCGTAGATGATTCCAGAAAGGAGATTATGATGGAATCATACCGAGTATTGCGCAGATCACGTGATGACCGCTGGGTGGCAGGTGTCTGCGGTGGATTGGGAAAATTTTTTGGAATTGCTCCGGGCTGGTTTCGATTGGGATTTTTTATCATGCTGCTTCCGGGTGGCATTCCCGGGTTATTGGTCTACCTGATTTGCTATTTAATCATCCCATCGGAGCAGTAGTGACGTATTCAATTCCATTTTTCTTTCGATGAATGGAAAATTATTCGTTTTGGATTTACCCCATTGCTCATTGGTGGATCAATAAATTAATACTGGACAAAAAAGATAGAATTAGATATAATATAAAAGGAATCCACCGGGGAGGTTTACTACATCTATGACCCATAAAAAAATCCTCTCGCTACCCATCACTGGAATGACTTGTGCCAATTGTGTCGTCACAGTTGAACGTAGTTTACAAAAAGTTAAGGGGGTGGAATCCGCCAGTGTAAATCTGTCCAATGAACGCGCAATTGTGGAATTTAACCCGGAAATGGCAGGTTTGACGGATTTAATCAACCGGGTGGAACAGGCAGGTTATGGAATTGCAACCGGCGAAGCAGACCTGGTAATCCGCCGGATGAGTGATGATAATGATGCCAGACGTTTGGAAAAGACATTGCTGGGTGTGGAAGGCGTTTTGGAAGCCTGGGTGAATTTTACATCCGGACATGCCCGGATTCGGTACATCCCCACGCTTGTCAGTTTGTCTGGCTTGCATAAAACCATCCATTCGGCGGGTTTTGAATATGTGGAAACCGGGGATGAGGTTGAGGATGCCGAAGGGCTTGCCAGGCAGAAAGATATCCAGGAGCAGAGAAGACTGCTCATCATCGGGCTGATTTTTACCATCCCGCTTTTCATACTCTCCATGGGGCGTGACCTGGGGGTGTTGGGCAGGTGGTCGATGCAGCCCTGGGTGAATTGGATGATGCTGACTCTTGCAACTCCAGTTCAATTTTATGTGGGTGGTCAATACTATATTTCCGCTTTCAAAGCCATCCGCAATGGCTCGGCAAATATGGATGTTCTGGTGGCGTTAGGCTCATCGGCAGCCTATTTTTACTCCCTGGTGGTTACATTCGGCTGGCTGGATGGGCATGTTTATTTTGAAACAGCGGCTGTAATTATTACCCTGATTAAATTGGGCAAACTTCTGGAGGCGCGTGCCAAAGGTAGAACAAGCGAAGCTATTAAGAAATTGATGGGTTTACGGGCAAAAACAGCAACCGTCATCCGTGAGGATGTGGAACAGGAAATCCCGGTGGATGATGTCCAGGTGGGCGATCTGGTGATTGTCCGCCCGGGGCAAAAGATTCCTGTGGATGGGGTGGTACGTGAAGGTTGCTCAAGTGTGGATGAGGCAATGTTGACCGGTGAATCCCTGCCGGTGGAGAAGAAACCCGGTGATACAGTGATTGGTGCCACGTTGAACAAACTGGGATTATTAAAATTCGAGGCGACGCGGGTTGGCAGGGATACGACCCTAAGCCAGATCATCCGGCTTGTGGAAAATGCCCAGGCAAGCAAAGCGCCAATCCAAAAGCAGGTGGATCAAATATCTGCTGTCTTTGTGCCAGTGGTAATCGGGATTGCCGTGCTTACCTTTTTGATCTGGTATTTCTTGATTCCCGCGCCGGTGACTGCTGATTCAAGCACTTTCACTAGGGCATTAATTCATATGGTGGCTGTTTTGGTAATCGCCTGTCCCTGTGCCATGGGTCTGGCGACCCCCACGGCGGTCATGGTGGGTACCGGAAAAGGTGCAGAGTTGGGCATTCTGATCAAGAACAGCGAAGCATTGGAGAGATCCGGTCAATTGACCATGGTTGTATTGGATAAAACCGGCACCATTACCAGGGGGCAGCCAGCAGTCACGGATGTACTTATTTACGATTTTCCAGCCGGAGAAAATGAATTGATCCGATTGGCTGCCTCAGTGGAAAAAGGCAGTGAACATCCCCTCGGAGAGGCGGTTTATGCAGAATCCACCCGGCAGGAGTTAATCCTCAGCAATCCGGAACAATTTCTCGCCTTCCCCGGGCTGGGAGTCTCAGCTTCGATTGATGGGCTTGCGATTCTGGTTGGAAATCAACGGCTGATGGAAGAAAATCAAATGGATACCCTGCCTTTCCAGAAGGATTTGGAACGATTACAGGGCGAAGCCAGGTCGGTCATCTTTGTGGCTGTAAATGGAATCATTCATGGCTTGATTGCCATAGCGGATACTTTAAAGGATGGTTCAGTTGAGGCAATTACCAATTTGAAATCATTGGGATTACAGGTGGCGATGATCACCGGAGACAACCAGCAAACCGCAGATTCCATCGCCAGACAGGCGGGAATTAATCGGGTGCTGGCTGAAGTCCTGCCAGAAGACAAGGCAACGGTAATCCGTAAATTACAGGAAGAACATCAGGTGGTGGCGATGGTCGGTGATGGTATTAATGATTCACCAGCGCTGGCACAATCTGATGTGGGCATTGCCATTGGAACCGGAACTGATATCGCGATGGCATCTGCACCAGTCGTTTTAATGAGTGGTGACTTGCGCGGCGTACCCCATGCCATCCAGCTTTCCCGCCGGACATTAAGGACAATCAGGCAAAATCTATTTTGGGCTTTCTTCTATAACGTAATTCTTATTCCAGCAGCTGCCCTGGGGGTGATGAATCCGATGCTGGCAGCTGCTGCCATGGCATTTTCGAGTGTATTCGTGGTGACCAACAGCCTGAGGTTGAGGAATGTGAATTTTGATCATCAAACTGGAAGTTAGTACCTGTGTCAAAGCAGGCAGTTGAGTAGTATAATGAATTTTATGGACGAGAAAAAAGCAAAATTCCTACCTTTTCATGCCATCAACGAATTCATGACCGAGGCTTTCAGACTCGAGGTCATTCATCTGGTTCTATCCAATCTGGATAAAATCCCGCAGGATTCACGCCGGGTGATCACGGATTTCATTCGACGCGAAGTGCGTGTCAACGGGTTCCGCAATGCCATCATGGCTCCACACGGCTTTCAAGCAAAAGCCAGCATCACTGTTTTTGAGAAACGACCGGATTTTGTGGCTGCGATCATTCAGAGCTGGTGTTCGTTGAAATCCGACCTTGCAGGAAATGTGCATGCTTTATTAACAGAACGCGGGTGGACCCTGCTCCCCGTGGATGCAAATCGGACCAGGCTGCCAGGTTTCCTCACCCGGTGGGCAAAATCCGAAGAATTTGAAATATTGGATGAAGCCTATCGCAAGGCTCATCCTGATTTTGAAGGCTCGGATGATGATATCAACCTGGCGGTCGTGTGGCTCAGCGGCAGGCTGCCGGTCGACATGGTGGACATCACCGTGGAGCCGCTGGAACAACCTGACGAAGCCTGAAAAAACCTTGTGATTGTGGATGGTCAAGCGTCTTCGAATTCAATTTCGAGGTCGTCATTTTGCTCGTCAAAATTCGTTTCCTGTGAATGCAGTTCAATTTCCCCAAAAAGGATGACCTGGCGGGCTTCCACAATGTGACGTTTGACCAATTCCAGCATGGCAAGAAAACTGATTACAATTTCGGATCGGGATGCCCCCGGCGAAATTAATCCCCGGAAGGTTGCGAATCCTTTTTGCCTTAAACCATCCAGTATGTGGTGGATTTTCTCACGGATGGTGACGCGCGGCATGTTGACCACTTCGCTGAGTGCTGGAAGCTGAATTTGAGCAGCAAATACCTGCCTGGCTGCTTCGACAAGATCATCCACAGTGATGCCGCTGAGGTCCACTTTTCCGGCTGGCAAATTCATGGGGGGAGGAGCAACCCGCAGATAGGTGTGCCATCCGGCATTCTGGCGGGCTTCCAATTCACCAGCAAGTTCCTTGAATCGTTTATAAATGATCAACTGACGGGCAAGCGCTTCAGCCGGGTCTTCTTCCTGACCTGGGGCGGCTGGCAGTTCGGGTCGCGGCAATAGAGCAGCAGATTTTATCTGGAGAAGGCGGGCAGCAATCACCAGAAAAGCGGACACTTCCCCGGCGTTTCGATCTTCCAGATGTTTCAAGTATTCCAGATATTGATCCGTCACCTGTGCAAGCGCCAGCCGGGTAATATCCAGCTCGGCGCGTTCGATTAATTCCAATAATAAATCCAGAGGTCCTTCAAAGACCTCCGTGGCAATTTGATAACCTTCAGACTGGCGGGCAGCGACTTGAAAATTCACAGGAGTAATTATAGCAGGAATTGAAGCCCTATCCAGGTCGACTGCTCCTGGAGCCGGCAATTAAAAAGTCAAGTTATAATAGATTTATGATGAAAAAATCATTCACACACATTGATTCCACCGGCAAAGTACAGATGGTGGACGTTGGAAACAAACCGGATTCCGAGCGGATGGCGGTGGCGAAGGGGGAAATCCATCTGCAGCTGGAACCCGTA
>CALMHE010000044.1 GCA_937863865.1 uncultured Anaerolineaceae bacterium
CGCCAGAAGTTCAGCAATGCCTGAACCGCTTCCAGGGCGGTTCCAACTGGTTTCCAGCCTGCCACGGTTAATGGCTTGACAGCTTCCTTTGCCTGGATGTTTACAGTAATTGCGGACATGGCAGCAGCTTCTTCGTAATACTGCATCTGACCCTTGATTACTTCAATTTCCTCTGTGACTTTGGTCAATTCACGGTATACGGAAAGAACATCTTCGGTTTTATAGGCGCTTGCCAGAATTTCACGCAACTGGCTGGCAGCATTCTGCAGATTGCCCAGGCGGGAGGACAGGTCTGTGTAATCCTTGGTGACATCCTGCCCGCTGATATTTTCGGAGAGAACATCCTCGGATGGTTTGGGAGTGAGTTTCTTGATCGACTCGAGAGCTTCTTTTAATTTTTCGGCAGGAACGCGGACAATTAGATTTGCAACTGGAACCTCGATCCCCTCGTAGGTTTTGGTTTTGTAAAGATTGGTGTTGACGACAAACCCACCCATTTCAGTTGTCATGTTGATGATGGCATCCATGGCAAGTGCCGGATCAACCACAACGATCGAGAGATCCGCATTCTGGATAATCAAACGACGGGCTTCCGGAATGCTTTCGCCTGAATATGATGTAGCGGCAACACCCCTATCTGCTGCATACGCAGGTGCCGCTTCAGGCGCAGAATAATTCATTACGCCTGCTATGACTTCCTCATACATTTGTTTGTTCGTCACGGTTTTCTTGGCGGGTAAACAGCCGGATAGGAGTAAAGTAAATATCAAAACAAGATAAATCCAGGTGCGTTTCATTTTCTTCTCCTCGGGTATCGTTGGCGGAGGTTCACTCCTTGTGCTTGTATACAGGACGTCGCACAAGCGAAAATAGTTTCAGTTTTCAGATATTTGGTTGAAGAATTCCCAAAGAAACTTGGATGCCGGCTACCAGCCTTCACCAAGCCGCTGGGCATGTCTGGGTGGCAACCCCGCATCCAGAATTGCCCGTTGAGCCGCCTGCACGTCATATTCCACCCGGTGGGCTTCCCAGGTATGTTCCACATCATCATAGATGGCATATGAGGCGCGTGGATCCCGATCCCGCGGTTGTCCAACAGATCCCGGGTTAAAGATGGCTGTCCTGGGAAAGGGCATTTCCTTCCCAACCAGGGGAATTTCCCAATCCACCCAATATTGACCATTTTGACTGTATCTGATTGGCTGGTGGGTATGCCCCACGAAAGCGAAGGGGGTCTGCATACTGAGTATGTTGACGCGGGCGGTTTCCGTATCCAGAATGTATTCCCAGATTGGCAGGCGCGGGCTGGCATGAGCCAGTGTGACATCCCCCATGATTCGTATTGTGGGTAGATTTTTTAAATAATCCAATGATTCTGATTTGATGTTGCTGAGAGTCCATTGGATGGATGATTTTGCATCAGAGTTAAAGGATTCCAACGGCAGTGACCCAATGACTGCAGCGTCATGGTTTCCCATCAGGCAGGTAAAATTAGGCAGCCTGGAAAGCCGTTCCACGCAGTCATCCGGTTCCGCTCCATAACCCACCAGATCCCCCAAACACCAGGTTTCATTCATTGGACCTGCATCGTCCAGGACGGCATTCAAAGCGGTCAGATTGGAATGGATATCAGATATCACCAATATTTTTGTCATTGGTCAGGATCAATCCTGGAG
>CALMHE010000045.1 GCA_937863865.1 uncultured Anaerolineaceae bacterium
TCCGTTGTCTTGATTCGAACAACCGTCGTTTGTCCCTGCACCAATGGAAGAGGATGGATATCCATTGTTTGAACTATTGAAGAATATAAATTAGTTGTGGTGCTGGATTGATCTATTGTTCCGGGATAATAATCCCCCGGCAGTAAAATTGTGCGATCGGGTTGTTGAATGGATAAAGTTATTACCCAAGGAGAGATTTGTTGATTGGCTGAAAGTTCCAATAAGGAAAGTCTTGTTGGTACCGGGTTGGCGCTTATGTCTTCCGCGGTTTGAGGAAGAATTAATGATGCACCTGCATAAACCTGCGAGGCGGATGTTAGTTTGTTGATTCGGGAAATTTCATCAAGGGATATGTGCCGATCAATTACGAGATGCCTTAAGGAACTACCGATAGGCACAATATTTGAATTGATATCTCCAGACACCTCCTCCAGATTTGGGATGGTGAGGATCATGCCTTCATATAAAAAGTTTGGATCTGAGATATCGTTTGCCCGAAGAAGCTCAACAACAGTTGTGTTAAATCTGATGGCAATGTCCGCCAGTGTATCTCCTGACTGTACTGTATATGTTGGGGGAGGTGGCGGCTCTGGTTGGGCGTATGCTACCTTAAAATTGAGACAGATGGTCAGGATAATGAATAAGCAAATCAATGTTTTAAAGATCTTTGAAAACAAGCATATCTCCTATTTGAAAATCCTCAATCCGGCTCTCGTGCAATTCCAGGATATATTTGGCTGGTTTCTCTGGAAGGTGAGCAATTGTCCATCGTTTTGCGATTTTTTTATCCACCACCCGATTGTTTTCATTCAGCCATATCACAGTAATGTTGAAATTCATAAATAGCATATGGATGGAGGAAAAAAGACGGGATTCATAATTTTCGATGAACAACATTCCCTCGTGGGGTCTCAGAAATTTTTGAAGCATTAATCCTCTTAATTGGCAGCCAAAGGTGATGCATTTTACCGCTTGAATGTTAACTTGAGGATTTTGGATACTTGTAATATTTACAAATTGCTTCATGATTACACAACAGGACCTTCATGGCTGGATGAGAGGACGCGGTCTATGCTGTCAAGTAATTCCTGGGGGCGGAAGGGTTTGCTGATGTAATCATCCACTCTGGCAATATGCAAACCCAATACTCTGTCTATCGCCTGGGCTTTGGCGGTAATGATGATGACTGGAATATGACTGGTTGACTCAGATGATTTTAAC
>CALMHE010000046.1 GCA_937863865.1 uncultured Anaerolineaceae bacterium
GATCATTAAGCGTGCGGCTCGGATGCTGGGTGTGGAGGCAGATGAAGGGGGCATTTCAGAGATTGCCCGCAGGGCTAGGGGAACGCCCCGTGTGGCTCTCCGTCTTCTGCGGCGGGTACGGGATTACACCCAGGTGAAGGCAGATGGTGCCATTTCACAGGCGATCGCGATGGACGCCCTGGATTTACTAAATGTGGATCAATTGGGTTTGGATGAGGTTGACCGCCGGGTTCTGTTGACAATCATTGAAAAATATAATGGTGGACCTGTTGGCTTGAATACAATAGCAGCTTCTTTGAGTGAGGAGCCGGATACAATCATGGATGTGGTGGAACCCTACCTGTTGCAACTTGGCTTCCTCGATCGCACACCCCAGGGTCGGGTGGCTACCCGCCTGGCATATGAACATTTGGACCTACCTCTGCCGGCAGATAACCCACAACCGAGATTAATTTAGTGAAGACATCCGATTTTGATTATTACCTGCCATCGGATCGAATCGCGCAAACACCCATTGAACCACGACATGCTGCGCGGTTAATGGTCATGCACCGTGATAATTACAAATTGGAGCATATTTCTTTTCAACAAATTTTGGAATATTTAAAACCGGGTGATGTGTTGGTCTTAAATACAACCCGGGTTATTCCGGCAAGAGTTTACGCCCGAAAGGATACCGGGGGCGAGGTTGAGATATTACTGCTGCGTCGATTGGACTTACTCCGATGGGAAGCACTTGTTGGTGGGAAGCGGATGATTGAGGGGCGCAAATTGACATTGAATGGCGGTATACCGGCTGAGGTTGAAGAGGTGCTGGATGGTTCCAGACGAATTATCAGGTTTGCCGAACCGGTCGAACCTCATCTCGGAAAAATCGGGCATATGCCGCTTCCTCCTTACATTCATGAACCATTGCAGGATCCGGAACGGTATCAAACTGTATATTCACGTGAACTGGGATCAGCCGCGGCACCAACAGCAGGATTGCATTTTACAACGGAGTTAATGGATCAGATATGCTCTGCGGGAGTGCGCATAGCCAATGTCACATTGCATGTAGGGTTGGATACATTTGCACCGGTCACAGAAGCTGATCCCGAAACGCATCAAATCCATACCGAATGGTGCGAGGTGACATCAACTGCTGCGGAGACCATCAACCAGACTGCCAGGGAAGGCGGGCGGGTGTTTGCAGTGGGGACGACCAGTGTACGCACTTTGGAAAGCGCTGCGAAGGCTGCCAGGGGCGGCGACAGAGTGGCTGCCATTAGCGGTCCGACAAATTTATTCATTTTGCCAGGTTATCATTTCAAATCTGTGGATGCCATGATTACCAATTTCCATTTACCAAAATCCACCTTGTTGATGCTGGTGAGTGCTTTTGCTGGTCGGGAACAGATATTATCTGCCTATCAGGAGGCAATCCGGTTGAATTACCGGTTCTATTCCTTCGGGGACGCAATGTTGATCTTATGAACCATCATTTATATCCAAGCTGGGATGAGTTAAATAATCAATTGGTTTCATGCAGCTTATGTCCTCGTTTAATTGCCTGGAGTCAGGAAGTGGCAAGAATAAAACGCCGTGCCTTCCGGGATTGGAATTATTGGGGGAAACCTGTGCCAGGGTTTGGCGATAAAAAAGGGCGCATCCTGGTAATTGGTTTGGCTCCAGGCGCACATGGCTCGAATCGGACCGGAAGAATGTTTACAGGTGATTCTTCAGGGGATTTTCTATATGCAGCCCTACACAAGAATGGTTTTGCCAATCAAGCTGAAGCATTCTCCAGGGATGATGGCTTGGAACTGAATGATATATTTATTACCGCGGTTTGTCGGTGTGCTCCCCCTGAAAATAAACCACTACCTGAAGAAATTATCAATTGCCAACCTTACTTGCTTAGTGAGATTAATTTATTGCCGACTGTTGATGGTATCATTGCCTTGGGAAATGTGGCATATCAACAAATCCAGCGAATTTTTCCCACATTTGGATGGAAGGCTCCAAAGCTGCCTTTCTCCCATGGGGGGGACACGATTTCAA
>CALMHE010000047.1 GCA_937863865.1 uncultured Anaerolineaceae bacterium
TGGGATCGAACTTGTAGCGGATGTCATTGATACCTTCCAAAATATGATTTGAAGATCCCATTGCCATTCGGCTGATACAGGCGGTTTGAACAGGGGTTTTTACTTCCTGCCAGTAACCATTGTGGAATCGTCTAATGCCCCCGCCCCCGACCACCTTGCCGGATTGCCAGTCGCACCCACCCACCCACACCTCATCGGAATCCGGGAATACCAATAAGGAGAATGAGGTATATTGGGTTTTCCGCCAGGGGAGTGGCAGCTCCATGATATCTGGCGGGTAAACAATCCATTGCCGTCCATCATAACGCCGGATATCCCAGGCAGTTGCCAGCCAGATATTCCCGCTGGTATCGGTTTGAAATCCGGATTGAACCTGTGGAAAGACCGGGTGGGATTTCAATGACACCCATCCATCATGATCGTCAAATTGAGTCCAGCTGGTTCCATCCCAGGCTGAAATCCGCGAACCATTGCGGCTGATTACCCAATACCTTCCGAAATTATCCGCTCCCACAACAATATCCCAGAATCGTGTCAGATCCACATTGCGGACACCTTCCTTCAGACGAACCAGACCCCGGTCGGATGCCAGCCAGATGGATCCATCATCCGTTACATCCATTCCGAGGATGACGCCAGGAATTATGGCATCAATTGCTGAAATTAATTGAAACTCTTGAAGATCCTGGACAGGAGTTGGTGTGGGTGGCAGTGGAGTGGAAGTCAGCTGGATTGGCGTGATTGTTTGGGTTGCTGTCATTGGTGGAGTTGTAGCGGTGGGTAACAGGGTCGGGTTTGAGGGTTGCTCAGCCGGAACAGTTGTGCACATGCTCAACAGAAGTGAAAAAATTATTGTCAAAAGGATCACACGCATGAATATATTTTACGTTATCGATGATATGACGTCAAAGCGATCAGGCTGGTTTGGTATAATCACAACAGAGGATCGGTAAATGAGAGAAATCCTGGAAGCGAAGATTGGCAGGAATCTCCTGGAGCGCGGTTGGAAGCTGGCAGTGGCGGAATCCTGCACGGGTGGATTGATTGGACACCGGATCACCAATATCCCCGGATCATCTGAATATTATCTGGGAAGCATTACAGCTTATTCCTACCCGGCAAAGGAACGGCTGCTGGGTGTGCGTCATGAGACATTGTTTCGATATGGGGCAGTGAGCCGGCAAACCGCCCTGGAAATGGCACGTGGCATCCGGCGCACGATGGCAGGTGATGATCCTTGGGAGAATAGTGTGGGAGTTTCGATCACTGGAATTGCAGGACCGGGGGGAGCGACTCCGGAAAAACCAATTGGTCTGGTTTGGATTGGTTTGAGCATGCCCTCTTTGGAAGGCGCCTGGAAATTTGTTGGGGTTGGAAATCGCAAGGAAAACAAGGCATTCTCAGCTCAAATGGCTTTGAAATTGTTGTATGATGCGCTCTTGGGATATCCGCTTCCGGAAAATTAACAGTGCATGTGGCAGGAAATTAATTACAAAATTTTTATCCTGCCAGATCCAGTAAAGCTATTCCAATCTCCGATTGATTCAATTATAATAAGACACAATTAGTCGAAATACTAATCATCATTTCTGTTCAAATATTTTTTATCCTTACCTCTATCATCATTATTTGTACCAATCATTGTTTACTCATCAATAAATCGCTGTTGCCAAACAACCTTGGAAGGTACCTTGATATGGAGAAATCTGCACCATCCCATCCATCCTCCTCCAATCGAACTAAATTTATCGTTGGGGGGATACTGATTGCTGCGGCGGTGATTTATTTGATCGTGACTTCCACCAAGGCATCAGCACAATATTACTTGACGGTGGAGGAACTCAATGCGAGGAAATCTGAAGTGATGGGACGTCATTTAAAGGTATCCGGTGCGGTGCTGGGTGAAACAATCCTATATAATCCCCAGACACTTGCTTTGGAGTTTACCATTGTGCATATTCCTGGAAAGAACAAGGAAATCAAAGAGCTGGGCGGCTTGGCGCAGGTATTACATGATGCAACGATTAATCCTGATTTGCCCAGGCTAAAGGTGATTTATACCGGTATCAAGCCGGACTTGTTAACGAATGAAGCCGAGGCAATCATAACTGGTAAAATCAACGCTGAGGGTGTATTTGAAGCCAATGAATTACTGCTCAAATGCCCAAGCCGGTACGAGGAAGCCATTCCCAATCAATCAAATTCAAACGACAAATAATCAGGAGCAGCCATAATGGAACTGGCATCCAACCTGGGTTTTGGCATACTGGTAATCACTTTCCTGGCAGCATTGTTCGGGATTGGCGCAACTGTATACAGCATCTCGAAAAATTCCTTGGCATGGGTGGAAAGCGCCCGCCGGGTCATGCTGCTTGCCTTCCCGTTGTTAACCCTGGTTTCCATTTGCCTGATTATCCTGTTGATTGGGGGTGATTATCAGGTCAGGTACGTATACAATGTCACCAGCAGTACCATGCCCACATATTTAAAAATTACTGCCTGGTGGGGGGGACAGGCGGGTTCGCTTCTCTTCTGGTCCTGGCTGCTGGCTGGATTTTCCGCGGCAGCTACTCTGCGAAAATGGGATCAGGAACGGGAATTTCAACCCTGGGTGATTCTGGTTTCGTTGGTGACACTGGCATTCTTCGTGGGTTTGGTGATATTTATTGAGAATCCATTTGTCCGCTTCTGGCAGACTGAAAATGGAAATCAGATGGCTGCAATGTTCCAGCCTGCCAATGCATATCCATTAATTCCCAATGATGGGCGGGGTTTGAATCCATTATTGCGCCATCCGGGGATGGTTTTCCATCCGCCCATGTTGTATCTGGGTTTTGTATCATTTGTCATACCATTTGCTTTTGCGGTTGCAGCGCTTGCCACAGGCAGGTCGGATGACCGTTGGATTCAAATCACACGGCGTTGGACACTGATGGCTTGGTTATTCCTTTCCATTGGTCTGGTGCTGGGTATGCGCTGGGCATATGATGTGCTGGGTTGGGGTGGGTATTGGGGATGGGATCCAGTGGAAATTGCAGCGCTCATGCCCTGGCTGAGCGGTACGGCTTTTTTACACTCAGTCATCATCCAGGGAAAAAAGCGATTATTCAAGCGTTGGAATATGATATTGATCATCCTTACGTATTGCCTGGTCATCTTTGGCACCTTTCTCACGCGCTCGGGGGTTATTTCCTCGGTGCATTCATTTGCTCAATCTGCCATAGGTCCAATTTTCTTTGTTTTCATCGGAATAACGTTCCTTGTTTCACTGGGGTTGTTACTTTACAGGTGGAATGGGTTGCATTCGGAGGGAGAAATTAAATCCCTGCTGTCCCGGGAATCAATATTCCTCTTGAATAATTTATTATTTATGGGCATTCTCGTGATTTGTTTTTGGGGTGTCGTCTTTCCGATTGTTTCGGAAATTTTTACAGCTCAGAAAATGACGGTTGGGGCACAATTCTATGAACCGGCAACTGCTCCATTGTGGGCTGGATTATTGTTATTGATGGGGGTTGTGCCACTTTCAGCCTGGGGTGCATCCACAGTTAAATCGTTTGGAAAATCAATTTGGAAGCCGGCATTATTTTCACTATTGGTGCCAATTCTGGCATTTATCTTGAATGTTCGCAATGCCTGGGCTTTGGTGGCGATCTGGCTGGTGGGTTTTGTCATCACAATCACCCTTTATGATTATGCCCGGGGTGTGCTTGTGCGATCCAGTGGGAAAAAGGAAAATTTGTTTCTGGCTATCCGGAACCTGACCGGCAGGAATCGTCACCGGTATGGGGGATATATTGTCCACCTGGGAATTGTCATTATGGCTCTCGGAATTATTGGAATTGAGATGTTCCAGCAACAAAAACAAGCCACCTTGAAAATTGGCGATTCTGTTCAGTTATCCGGATATACCCTGACATGTACAGATTTGTATGAAATCAATCCAAACGATGGCTATCTGATCGGTGAGGCTGAATTGTCAGTCAGCCAGGGGGATCGATATTTGGGAAATATTCACCCGAAGGTGGAATATTATTTTGACGCCCAGCAAACCAGAACCATTCCAGGCATTCGCAGTACATTGGAGGATGATCTTTACATTATCCTGTTGGATTGGGAAGCCATTTCCATGGCTGGAGCTACATTTAGAATTTTCCACAATCCGCTGGTCATCTGGTTGTGGATTGGTTCAGGCATTCTGATACTGGGAACGTTGGTCGCTGCATGGAAGGAGAAACCATCCACATTAACTTAGCCATATGGAAATAATGCAAATCATGTGATAAGGTATTATTCATGCGACAAATAAGGCATTTGAGGATTATTGTCTGGGTAATTGGAATGGCTGCCATACTGATGGGTTTCGTCCAATCTGCATTGGGACAAACACCTTTTCCATCTGATGACGAAGTGAATGTAATTGCCAGGCAACTCTATTGCCCGGTATGTGAAAACATTCCCTTGGATGTGTGTGGAACCAAAGTTTGTGCTGAGTGGCGTGAAGTAATTCGGGAGAAGCTGGCTCAAGGTTGGACGGAAAATCAGATCAATGATTATTTTGTCCAACAATATGGTGACCAGGTTCTGGCGAAACCACCCCGCCGGGGAATCAATTGGCTGCTATATATGCTGCCCCCTGTGGTAATTCTGGGGGGGATTTTCCTGGTAATAAGAATGTATCGAACCAAACGAGAATCAGTCCCAATATCAAGGGCAACTGAACCAGAGAAGAATCATTACATCGAAAAAATGGAAGAAGAACTTCGCCGGCGTAAAGAATGAGCAAAAATCATGGAGTTGGGATGAAGCAGCCCGAAATTAATCAATCGCCACATCATCCGTTGAAACCCTGGATTATTGTGACTGCATTTGCGATCCTGGTTGGTTTTTTGGTGTTGATTGGGATGGGAGTGAAAAATGCCCAGGCTGGTCCAATCATGATCGGTCAGAAGGCTCCTGATTTTGAATTGACCACATTTGAGGGTATACAGATCAAATCGGAAGATCTCCTGGGCAAGGTGGTTTTAATTAATTTTTGGGCATCCTGGTGCGATACATGCGCAGATGAGGCTCAAATGATGGAACAGGTCTGGCAGGAATACCAACCGGGCGGGCAGGTTGTATTCCTGGGATTGGCGTATTCAGATATTGAAACAGGATCACTGGAATATCTGAAAAAGTATCAAATTTCATATCCCAACTGCCCGGATCTGGGTACAAAAATTTCCCGGATGTTCCGAATTCGCGGCATTCCTGAAACATTCATCCTCGACAGGGATGGAAAGCTGGCATATTTCCAATATGGATCATTTTCTTCAGAAGAACAAATCCGCAATCTGATTAATCCATTGTTGGAACCGTAGAGACAGGAGCTTCTCCATATGGATCTTGGATCATTTTTAATCCTTATAGCAATCATCATCGTAGTTGTTTTAATTGTGATCATCCCCTTATTCGATCCAAAACTGACTGCAAAGCGCCTGATTAATATCAAAGACAATGATCCGGAAGAAAGGGAAAAGCAATCATTGATGGTGGAACAGGAACGAATCCTGAATGCCCTTCAAGAATTCGATAACGATTATGCCATGGGTAAGGTTATGGAGGAAGAATATACAATTCAGAGGGCAGAATTAATCCAAGAAGGAGCTGACAACTTGAAAAAACTGGAGTCTCTTTCTTCTACCAATAAATTGCAAGCAGGAACTTTAATTCAATCAGTGGAAGATCCAGGTATTCAACTTGATTGGAAGGATGATCAGGAATTGGAACAACGATTGGATAAACGACGGAAGATCCGACAAAGTGAAAGCAGCGGGTTTTGTCCAAGGTGTGGTCAGGTGGTCAGTAAAGGGGACCGATTATGTGCCAAATGTGGCAATATGCTTGAGTAGAAGGGGATATTTTTGAGTAATCGGGTTCTCTTAATTGTTTTTCTGGTTTCTATCCTGCTGGCA
>CALMHE010000048.1 GCA_937863865.1 uncultured Anaerolineaceae bacterium
TGGTGGGCGTGGTAGTCGGCATTGCACTGGGGTATTTCGTCAAGTACGCAAGGGGAGGCGACGAGCTGGTTGTGATAGTGGTCGGCGCGGTGCTGCTTGCCGCCGGGCTGGGGTCCAGGATGCATGTTTCGCCGATCATAAGCTGCCTGGTTCTGGGCGCGACCCTCACTAACTTGGTGATGGGCAGCAGAAAGCTGTTCGCGACCATAGACCGTTTTTCGCCTCCGGTGTATGTGCTTCTGTTTGCCCTTGCGGGAGTAGGATGCAACTTCAGATCGCTCGCCGCCTCGTTCTCGTTCTTTGGTCTGTACATTGTGGCGAGGATAGGCGGCAAAGTGGTGGGGTCATTCGTGGCAGCTCTGGCTGCTCAAACCGACGCGGCGGTGCGGCTTCGCATCGGTCTGTCGCTCCTGCCTCAGGCGGGCCTAGCTGCAGGTCTCACTGTAGCGGCGGGAGTCGCCCAGCCGGATCATCGTTCAATGCTCGCATCGATTGTGGTGCCTGGGATTTTGCTATTTGAGGCAGCAGGACCGTTTCTGCTCGCGACGTGTCTGAAGAAGGCCGGCGAGGCGCGCGATGGCGACCCAACACCGGCTGAGGCGTGAAGCCCGCAAGAAGGTAATGGTTGGTGGTACGAATGTCAGCACTAGCAAGCGGCAGGAGGGTCTCATCTCCTCCCTCGGGTACGGACGGCAAGCATGTGCGTCTGGCTGGCACTGCCATCATCTTGCTTCGTTCAGTGATCGTGGCTGCATGCATCGTGTTCGGCCTTCACAGGCTTGCAATACGTCCAGGAGTGATCACTACTGTCGTGCCTGCGGCGGCGTTGTCGGTTGCCGTGTGGATGGTGGGCGGTAGGCTCAACTTGCGCATAGTCAATACTGTGGCGTCGGCCTTCGACATGGGGCTCATATCCATCTGCGTGTACCTCACCGGAGGCCTGGCCGGCGAAGCGTACGCGCTATACTTTGTGGCGCTGTGCATCATCGGTCTACAGGAGAACGCGATTTCCAGCTCTCTCGGCAGTATCGTGTGTGCTCTGCTTTACGCTGCAGCTGCCTTTCCCCGGTCGAGTCAGCCGACCGCACCGGGATGGACACTTCCGTACAGGTCCGGCGTGATTCTGTTCGCCGGGGGCGGCATGGGCCTCGCATCGCAGGCGCTGAAGGACTGCGCCGCACGACTGGCGTCCGCCCGCGAAAGACTCGGCAGGCGGGCCCACTGGGACCAGGTCCTGGCGCGAATAACCCGCAAGATCAACTCAGGGATCGGGCTGAGGGCGACCCTGGAACTGATTCTCGATGGCGGCCTAGAGGTGCTCGGCGGCGACATTGGCCTAGTTGCTCTCAAGGACCGGCGCGGGCGATTGGTTGCATCGGCCTGCAGAAATCTGCCCCCAGGGCTGCTGAACAGGGCCTTCAGGAAAGACGAGGGATTGGTCAGCGTGGCCGTTGCGAATCGGCAGACGGTCAGGGTACCCGACTATGCTTCGTTTGCAGGGGCCATTCCAGAACTGGTTGCAGAAGGACTGCACGCAGTTGCTGCCACGCCTCTCATGTCCGGTCCTGACTGCATTGGAGCGCTTACCTTCGGCAATAGGCGTTCCGACGCCCCATATACGCCGGAAGACTGCGAGTTCCTCGAGATGCTGGGGAAACAGCTGAGCGTGGTTGTGGGGAACGCCCACCTGCTGGATGAGGTCCAGCGAAGAGCGGACTATCTGTCGACTCTCAATGAGATATCCATGAGCCTCACATCGGTTCTTGAACGCGACGCACTCTTCGAGAAAATATACCGCGAGGTCTGCCGGATAATCCCTGTGGACGCGTTCTTTGTGGCTATATACCACGCGGGAAGCCGAGAAATCGAGATGGCGTTCCTCATGGACCAGGGGGTTCGTTCTCCTTCGGTGCGGTTTTCCATGGAATCAGGCCCCACGGCAAAGGTGATCACCAGCGGCCAGCCGATTCTGTTCAACCGCCAGGAAGACGAAATGATGGACGGGGAGCGTAGGCTTGGGCACAACGTTGATGAGGTTACAGCATCTGTGATCATTGTGCCCATGCGCGTAGGCGCTCATGTGGTGGGCGCGGTTTCGGCGCAGAGCTATACGATGAACGCCTACGGTGAGGAGGAGAGAGATCTCCTGATGACGATCGCGTCCAGCTCTGCCATAGCCCTGGAGAACGCGCGGCTGTACCAGTCGGCCCGCGAGCTATCGCTCACCGATGATCTGACCGGGCTCGGCAACTATAGGTACTTCTGTGATCTTCTCGAGAAGGAGATTGAGAGAGCTCTCCGACATGGTACACCCCTTACGCTGGTGATGCTGGATTCTGATCGCCTGAAGTACATCAACGACATGTACGGGCATGTCATAGGCGATATGCACCTGATCCACATTCCCGATTAAGAATTGATCCACTGCCAGCCGTCCGATGGATGAAACATCCATAAATGTGGGTGGACTCGGCAGTTGGCAAAATTCTGCCAATACATTCTTCCTGCGGCGGAATAACATATCCCTTCCTTTTCGACCCACTGCAATATATTTAACAGGAATTTCAGAGGAATTAAACCGCAACAATGTTTGGCGGACAATATTAACATTATACGAACCTGCCAGTCCCCTATCGCTGCTGATTAATAAAACCAGAATGTTATTTACTTCCTTCCGATCACCGAGGAGTGGATGGACATTTTGAATAGGCTGGCTTGCTAAATGAATCAGGACCTGCCAGGCTTTTTCTGCATATGGCTTGGTCGCTTGAGCCGCCTGCATGGAGCGACGTACCTTGCTGGCACTGACCGTCTCCAATGCTCTGGTCACCTGTGAGAGGTTTTTGATGCTCTTTATCCTGAGCCGCATTTCCCGAATGGACGACATGAACCTCTCCTGTATTATTTCCAGCTGACATTAAAGGCTTGGATCGCTTCGCGAAGCTTTTTCTCGGTCTCCGGTGTGATCATTTTTTGATCAGAGATATCCTTGCCAATTTCAGGATGAGATATTTCCATATATCGTAGAAATGCCAATTCCCAGGCGCGAATTCTTTCCACCGGCACTACATCCACCAGACCGTTTACACCGGCAAACAATACCATCACCTGCTGTTCAAGAGGAATGGGTTCATATTGAGGTTGTTTTAGGATCTCCTGCAGACGCATCCCACGGTTTAATTGACTTTGAGTGGCTTTATCCAGATCAGCACCAAACTGGGCAAAAGCTGCCAGATCCCGGAAGGATGCCATATCCAACCGCAGGCGCCCTGCCACCTGTTTCATCGCTTTTGTCTGTGCGGAGCCCCCTACCCGGGAAACCGAAATGCCCACATTAATCGCGGGACGAATGCCAGCATTAAACAGGTTGTTTTCCAAATAAATTTGTCCATCTGTAATGGATATGACATTGGTGGGAATGTAAGCAGAAACATCACCCAGCAGGGTCTCAATGATTGGCAAAGCTGTCAAGGAACCACCGCTGCCCTCCACTTTGGCAATCCGATAACCATCCGAATTATCTGTGGCTTTCAGGGCACGTTGGGCTTCATCCCGGGCTATGGGTCCTTCATATATTTTACCATCCACACCATCTTCAGGCTTTGCCAGGATTTTTTCAAAATCCTTTTTCACAATCACATATTTGTTTGCCAGGCGGGCAGCCCGTTCCAGCAATCTTGAATGGAGGTAGAAAACATCACCGGGGTATGCCTCCCTTCCAGGCGGACGACGCAGAAGCAGTGATACCTGACGGTAAGCCCATGAGTGTTTGGACAGGTCATCGTAGATGACGAGTGCATCCCTGCCTGTCTCCATGAATTCTTCCCCAATAGTGCAGCCAGTATAAGGCGCAATATACTGCATGGCGGGCGACTCATCTGCCGATGCCATAACCACGATCGTATGCGCCATCGCACCATATTGTTCGAGGAGGGCAATGGTCCGCGCAACACTGGCTTTCTTCTGCCCAATTGCCACGTAAATGCAGATCAAGCCTTTGCCCTTTTGGTTGATGATGGTATCAACTGCCAGTGCTGTTTTTCCAGTCTGCCGGTCACCGATGATCAACTCACGCTGACCACGACCGATTGGGATCATACTGTCGATGGCTTTAATGCCGGTTTGAACAGGTGAATCCACATCCTGACGTGCGACCACACCTGGAGCAATCCGCTCGATTGGTCGGTAATTCGTGAACTGGATGGGACCCTTTCCATCAATTGGCTCACCAAGACCATTAATCACCCGTCCAATCAATCCATCACCAACTGGAACCGAGGCGATCCGTCCGGTTGTCTTAACCTGCATCCCTTCATGGATTTCAGAATACTCCCCCAGGATGATGACACCCACATGATTCATTTCAAGGTTAAACGCAATTCCAATAATTCCATTTTCGAATTCTACAAGTTCCTGTGCCCGAACTCCGGCAAGTCCAGTCAAACGGGCTATTCCATCCCCGGTTTCCAAAACTGTTCCAACATTTCGGACTTCAACTTCGGGACGATAAATATCTATTTTGTTCTGGATATCAGCTGCCAGATTTTTAATAATATCGCTCATTGAACCTCCAGAAAGGGAGAAAGATGGGTCTACGGAATACAGACCAATGATACTAGATACCTCTTTCATTGTCTAGTTTGTTAAGGTTATTTAATGGGGGATGATTGCCACCTAATTACTGAAATAATGTAATGCAATTCGGAGCCGGTTTTCCACATCCTGGGGTGCGTCTTTGGGAATGGACTGGATGGCAGCCTGGGCTTCCACAACACTGTAACCCAATCTCACCAATGCTTCCTGAACTTCTGAATCTGCATCCACCTGTTTGAAATAATCGCCTGGCAGTTCTCCTTTGATCTTTCCCTGCAAATGTATATAAATTTTTTGAGCGGTTTTCCTTCCCACACCTGTCACCCGGCTGAACAGATCAGGTTGCTCTGACAGCACTGCCCGACGGATGGCTTCGATGGATAGCGTGGATAGGATGTTCAAGGCAATCCTGGGTCCAACTCCATCCGCTCCCAGTAGAAGAACGAACATATCCCGCTCCTGCTCATTTTCAAATCCATATAGACTTAATGAGTCCTCCCTGACGACCAGGTGGGTCTGCAACCGAATGCTGGAACCCAGGCTTGATTGAGCCTGTTGAGTGGCAGTCACGTAAACCAGAATCCCCACACCCCCGACCTGAATGACCAGGGAATCATCATTAATACATGCAATTTCACCCCGAATGATGGATATCATCAGCCCTCCTCTGGTTCAATATTTCATAAAGAACAACGGCTGTCGCAACGGAAAGGTTTAGCGAGTCACTGTGCCCCAGCATGGGTATTCGGACAACCTGGCTGCATATTTGATAATGCTTATCCAATAGACCATTCCGCTCACTACCCATTAATAGAATAATTGGGTCAGGGTATTGTATATGATGATAATCCACTTTTGCAGAGTCAGATGTGCCAATAACAGTTACAGAGCACTTCTGTTTCCATAAGGAAAATGTGGAAAAATCAGTTTTTACCAATGTTTGGCTAAAAAGTGCCCCCATACTGGCTCGAATGGACGTGGGATCATATGGATCCGTGGATTGATCCAGTAAAATAATCCCTCTGCCGCCCACGGCATCACAGGTGCGCAGGATTGTGCCCAGATTTCCAGGGTCAGCCACCGAATCAAGAGCCACCCAAAGATCACCCTGCTGGGGATTTATTGCGTCGAGGGTTGCCCATTGTTGATGTCCCACCGCAGCCACACCTTGCGGACCCTCTTTCAGTGACATCGAACGAAAAACATCTGCATTTACTTCCAGGATGGGAATATTTTTTTGATCCGCTTTTGATTTGATATCATGCGCAGCCTTGCTGATGGCTAATTCCGGAGCAATGATAATTTTGTCCAGATCCACTCCCCGTTGAATTGCTTCGTAGACAATCCGCAGTCCCTCAAGATAATAT
>CALMHE010000049.1 GCA_937863865.1 uncultured Anaerolineaceae bacterium
TTATGTAATTGGTGGGTTGCAGAAAAATCTGCCCGGCAGGTTATTCAGGATCGTTTGAAAGGAACGGCTGAGATAGCGGTTGAAAGCCTGCCTTATTTTCTGGAAACTGGACAAAATTTAATCCTAAATATGGCAAAACCCGATCTGCTTGGTGATGACCCCACCAAGGTTTATGATGGATTGGGTTATGAGTTGAGGACGATCCCGTTTTTTAGGGAGATGATGATATTTAACTCAACGGGGAATTGGGTCAATGGTTACCCCAGCCGGGAATATAAACAAATCAGCCTGACACAGTCAGAATTGGATGGCGTAAATCTGGCGTTG
The DNA here is from genome assembly GCA_937863865.1 of uncultured Anaerolineaceae bacterium. Lineage (GTDB taxonomy): Bacteria > Chloroflexota > Anaerolineae > Anaerolineales > Anaerolineaceae > CALMHE01. Next base: position 328 of record CALMHE010000049.1, read on the forward strand.
AAAGGTGCTTTGATTCAGACATACGCTATTCCCCCCAAACCTGGTGAAGATACAGCTCAGATCAGCTTTTTAGCAGTTATACGGGATGTAAATGGTGGAATTGGGGGGGTGTTATTGGGAAGAACAGATATAAATTCCAATCCTTTTACTCAGCCAGCCATTCAAGCCTTGAAAACTGTTCACTCCAACGGTGGTGAAGGTGTCATTATTGATGAAAATCATAGTATCCTCTTCCATACTGCATCTGGCGATGATTTAGTAATGAAATCCTATGAAGAAAAAATCCCGATGGAAGCGGAATTTTTTGATGATTTATTCGATGATGGAACTCGACGGTTGGTTTATTATCAACCCAGCCTGGGCAGACCATGGGGCGTGATTGTCAGTGTTCCAGCAGAACAGGCGCACGAATTAGCATTAAAAATAGCAATTCCCCTGTTGATTATTTTATTGGTTTTTACAGTGATTTCATATTTCATCATTCGATTTACATTACGGTCATTAACAGTATCTTTGAAGAGATTGGTTGAGGGAACAACGAAAATCACACATGGTCAACTTGACTCTCCAATTCCAATGGAGGGGGTTGATGAAATTGGACAGTTGGGTAGTGCCTTTGAACAAATGCGGATAGGGTTAAAGACCAGGCTGGATGAATTAAACCGATTACTCGTGGTCAGCGAAGGTGTGGCATCCAACCTGGATATTGGTGGCGCAATATCCCCAATTTTACAAGCTGCATTAGGAACTGAAGCCAGTTCAGCCAGGGTTGTACTCATTCGAGATGTTGTTATGGATCCACTTGGCGACTCGTTGGTGGCTTTTGGAAGTGGAAAGGAAAATAGCACGTATGCTTTCCTGGATACGCAAATTTTTGAACTTGCAAGGCAACAAAATTTTGTAATCATTCCAAATCTCCATCGTGCCAGACGGCTGATTATTCAGGCAGGCATGATCCATCCAGGTTCACTCATCGCCCTGCCTCTTTATCATGAAGAACATTATTATGGTGTTCTGTGGGTTGCGTTTGAGTCACCGCGTAATTTTACAGATGAATTTATTCGGTTCATTTCCACATTAGCGGGAGAGGCTGCAATTGCTGCTGCCAATGCAAGGTTATATGTGTCGGCTGAAATTGGAAGACAGCGTTTGGTGGCTGTCCTTGCTTCAACCCCGGAACCAGTTCTGGTGTTTGATGAACAGGAACGTCTTTTACTGGTCAATACATCAGGATTGCAAGTGCCGGGATTATTATTGGAATCCACACCGGGATTAAAGCTGGAGGAGGTGATCAGACTACCGGAATTGTTGGAATTGATCCGCTCTCCCATGGAAGAAAAAATAACGACCCGGGAAATTACCTTGCCTGGAGGAAAGATATATTCAGCAAGTGTCTCGCCGGTAATCGCAGAAGGTCGTCAGGTGGGTAAAATTTGTGTGATGCGTGATATTACACATTACAAGGAATTGGATACGATTAAAACCGACTTTGTAGCTACTGTAAGTCATGATCTTCGTTCACCAATGACATTAATGCGTGGTCATATAACCATGCTG
>CALMHE010000050.1 GCA_937863865.1 uncultured Anaerolineaceae bacterium
TCTACAACCAGGCCGACCTGGTGATGGGCGACCAGGCAGACGAGGTGGTCGACGAGGTGGCCGAGGCCAAGGGACTGAAGTACGCGGGCTGGTTCCTGCTCGGCTATGTGCTGCTGATCGCCCTGCTGACCGCTCCCCCCGGAGCGCCGCTGCGCGACCCGCTGACCGGCAACATCATCGGCACCACGCCGTTCATGGCGAGCCTGGTGTTCATCATCTCGCTGGCGTTTCTGGTCTGCGGCATGGGCTACGGCCTGGGCGCGGGCACGCTCAAGGGCGGCAATGAGGCTGTTGCGGCGATCAGCAAGACGTTCGCCAGCCTGGCCGGGCTGCTGCTGATGTTCCTGTGGAAGCGATTTGCGCCGGCGGCGTTCAACCAGCGCTGGCAGGAAATCGCCTGGCGCGCGCCCGTTTACATAATCGGTGTCACCGCTGCTTACTGGTTTATCGAGCGGACGGCCGGGGTGCTTGGTCTCTGATCTGGCGCAGGTTGCCGGGCTGCCCGGGATGATTGAAAGGATGTTCAGCGGGGAAAAAATCAACAATACGGAAGGCAGAGCGGTCCTGCATGTGGCATTACGCAACCGGGCAAATACGCCCATCCTGGTGGATGGAAGGAATGTGATGCCCGAGGTCAACCGGGTGCTGGCACAGATGGGTGATTTTTCGGAACAGGTTCGTTCCGGTAGTTGGAAGGGGTGCACCGGAAAACCCATTACTGACATCGTAAACATTGGTATCGGTGGTTCCGACCTGGGTCCCCGGATGGTATGTGAAGCATTGAAACCATACTCAAAACCGGATTTGTATGTGCATTTTGTTTCGAATGTGGATGCCACGGACCTGGTCGAGACGCTCAAGCGTCTGGACCCCGAAACAGCCTTGTTCCTGGTAGCATCAAAAACATTTACCACCCAGGAAACCATGACCAATGCCCATTCCGCCCGCCGGTGGTTGCTGGAGAAAACTGGAGATGAAAAAGCCATTGCCCGCCATTTTGTCGCCATATCCACCAACCGGAAAGCTGTCGCTCAATTTGGCATTGACCCCGTGAATATGTTTGAATTTTGGGACTGGGTCGGTGGACGTTATTCGCTTTGGTCCGCCATTGGTCTATCCATTGCGCTTTATCTTGGGATGGACACCTTTACGGAATTGTTGGAAGGTGCACAGTTCTCGGATCAGCATTTCCGTACCACACCCCTTGAAAAAAATATTCCGGTCATCATGGGGTTGTTGGGAGTCTGGTATGGCAATTTTTGGGGATCCTCATCCCAAGCCATCCTGCCATATGATCAGTACTTGGTGAATTTTCCGGCGTATTTGCAGCAGGGTGACATGGAAAGCAACGGCAAGAGTGTCACCCGGGCGGGGGAACAGGTGGATTATGCGACCGGTCGGATTATCTGGGGGCAGCCTGGGACAAATGGTCAACATGCCTTTTACCAGTTAATCCACCAGGGAACACAGATGATCCCCTGTGATTTTATTGCAGCAGCAAACAGTCAGAATCCGCTGGGGGAACACCATCCAATTTTATTGTCCAATTGCCTGGCACAGTCGGAGGCGTTGATGCGGGGAAAAACCGCGGACGAAGCCCGGGCGGAATTGATCTTGGAAGGATATACCGGGGATATGCTTGAACTGTTGGTGGCGGCGAAAACTTTCACGGGTAACCGACCATCCAATACCTTCCTGTATCCAAAATTAACCCCCCGGGTGTTGGGTTCACTGATAACACTCTATGAGCATAAAATTTTCACACAGGGAGTGATCTGGAATATCAATTCATTTGATCAGATGGGTGTGGAACTGGGCAAACAGCTGGCTAAAAATATCCTGCTGGAATTATCCAGCGGTCAGCCTGCAACGAACCATGATTCATCGACCAATGGATTGATTAATACCTATAAAAGATTCCACAAAGGTTGATGTGCGGATAAATTTTTTATGCGGTGAGTTGAAATCATGCCAGGTTATTTTATTTGGAATCCGACCAGCCCTGATTGGATTAATTCAATAATTTGATCGTTGCGGATTGAATTTAGCGGCTCCCCTTATGGGAATATGAAGAATGTTACTGTCTTTTCCAGCTTATACGAAAAGTAAACCATTCACCAATGATTTCAGAGTAAGATGGACACAATCATTTGCATGGCGTAATTGCCCAGGTTGTGCATGGATCAATTTACCGGCATGGATATACTGAACAGGGATCAAATTCGACAGGCAGGGGGTGGTCTGGAATGCCTGTGTGGCAATGATTCCATTCATTCTCTCCGGGAAAATATAACTGAAGGATTTTCACTGATCAGTCTGAATGAAATGGATGCTGCAGCATTGCTTGACCGCATGGATACGAAATATGTCATCAAACCCGATCAAATTCCCGGTCTGTTGGAAGATTTAAAACAGGATTACCGGCTCCTGTCCATTAATGGGATCGCTCCGTTAAAGTATCGAACGCTATATTTTGACACCCCGGATTTTAAACTGTATCGGATGCATCATACTGGTTGCAGGAGTCGATATAAAATTCGCTGCCGTGAATATCTGGATACCCACGTATCATTTCTTGAAGTAAAACGTAAAACATCAGGTGGACGCACCGTCAAGGATCGTAGAATGTTGGATCATCCGCTGAGGGGGATGAATCTGGAAATTAAGGAATGGCTCAATGGAGTGTTTCCTTATGGAAGCTACAACCTTATTCCAATGCTTTGGAATACTTTCACCCGGTTTACACTGGTCAGCAGGCATCATCCGGAGCGGGTGACCATTGATGTGAATCTGGTATTTTACGCGCCCTTTCAGTCCATTTATTTGGATGGGATGGTAGTGGTTGAAGTCAAAAGGGCGTCTGCAAGCCAATTTTCACCATTTATTTGTCGGATGGATAAACGTGGAATTCGGCGTCAGGGAATCAGTAAATATCACCTGGGTGTTTCCATTCTATACAACAGAGTGAACCGGGTGCCCAAAAGACGGGGTATGCTTTGTTTTGATATAAAACCGGGGGATCTCAACCATGGCAGGTGCCAGCAGGCAAACGATGGGTTTCATGAAGCAAATTGGCATAGAAATCCATGTGGGGCTTGCCATTATTCTTCATGATCATGGAATGAATTTTCAAAGGGAAGTCGGATGATGGCAACTTCGTCATGTGATGCAGTGAAACAGATTGGTTATAATAATTCCATGGCACGCAAAATCCTGGTTATTGATGATACAAGAAATGTACAGGTTTTGTTGAGCGATTTTTTATCCAGCCAGGATTTTGAAGTCCTTACCGCATCAGATGGGCGGGAGGGGTTGGAAATTGTCCGCCAGTTCAATCCCGATCTGGTTCTGCTGGATATCATGATGCCCAACATGGACGGTTACCAGTTCATCAGTCAATTGCGGCGTGAATCCAGCCTGCCGGTCATTATGATCACCGCCAGGCAGCAGGAGACTGATATCATCCGTGGATTTGACCTGGGGGCGGATGATTACATTACCAAGCCATTTCGGCTGCGGGAATTGCTGGTTCGCATCCGGGCGGTTCTCCGTAGGGCTGCTCCAAGGGAAGGGGACGAACCCAGCCTGACAGTCGGTGAAATCCACCTGGACCGCGGCAGGCATGAGGTCCGAAAAAGTGACCGGATTATTGAATTGACTCCCCTGGAGTTCCTGGTGCTGGAAATGTTAATGCAGTCACCGGGTCAGGTGGTGCGGCGGGCTGGATTGTGCATGCGATTAATGGAGAATGGATATTCCGGTTCTGAATCCACATTAAAGATCCATATTCGGAATTTGCGCATGAAGCTTGAGGACGATCTCAACCAGCCACAATATATTGAGACCGTATTCGGGATCGGTTATCGGTTCATGGAGCCCGGCATATGAGACGATCATTGAAGGGCAAGTTGATTCTTTCCTATCTGGCGGTTGCCCTGCTCACCGTTCTGGTCGTTTCGGTTCTCGTCCGGTTGATGTCCGGACAATCCTTGATGAATCTTGTGATGGAACAGCAAACCACATTGTTGGAGGAAACTGCTCAAACTTACTACACCACTTATGGTTCTCTGGATGGATTTTTTGAATATTACATCCAATCCAAGCCGCAACCCGGTTTCCAGCCGCCCAATCTGCCACCCCAGGAGAACATCAACCCGCTGCCTGAAATGCGGAATTTACGCGGTGTGAATGGATTGGTCGATACCCAATATCGAGCGTTGATTCCCATGTTTGGATATCAAATTGGGGAGACTGTTCCGACTGATATGATTCGGGATGCCATCCCGGTGAAGGTGGATAATCAGACGATTGCCTGGATCATCCAGGATACCCAATTCCAATTTAAATTAAGCGCGGAAGAGCAGCTCTTTCTGCAGCGCACAACCCTGGCAATTGGATTGGCTGCCATGGCAGGTGTGCTGGTGGCTGTACTTATGGGATTTATCCTGGCAGGGGGGCTGTTAAAACCCATCCACCGGCTGACCCGGGCATCACAAGCGCTGGCAGGCGGAGAGTTGCAGCAGCAGGTGCCGGTGACCTCCCGGGATGAATTGGGTCAATTGACCGCCACTTTTAACCAGATGAGTGCCGACCTGACTGCCGCTGACCAGGAACGTAAGCGGATGACAGCGGATATCACCCACGACCTCAGCACGCCCCTGCAAATTATCTCCGGCTATATTGAGATGGTGGAGGAGGGAGAAGTGGATTTAACAGCAGAACGGATTGAAATCATCAAAACGGAGATCGAGCACTTGAGGCGTCTGGTGGGGGATTTAACCACCCTGGCACAGGTGGAAACCGGGGGTCTGGATGTCCAGCTTCAGCCCATCCAGCCCATTGGTTTGTTGGAGAGAATTCAGCATGCCTATCAGCCAATTGCTGCCCGGCAGGGGGTGGAGTTGCAGTTGGATGTCCCTGGCACCTCTCCATCCATTCTTGTTGATGAAGGTCGCATGCTGCAGGTAATGAAAAACCTTGTGGAAAATGCCTTGCGGTACTCCCCTGCGGGAGGTAAAGTCACTCTTCGCATTCAAGCAGGAGAACTGGTTTCCATTGGGGTGATCGATAATGGCGCAGGTATTGAAGCTGAAGATTTGCCATATGTATTTGACCGCTTCTACCGGGCTGATAAAACCCGCGGGGGAAACGCCGGGAAAATGGGCCTGGGGCTTTCAATTTGCAGAGCGCTGGTCATGGCTCAGGGCGGTATGATTTCTGCTGAGTCACCAGGGAAAAATCAAGGAACGACCATAATCATCACATTTCCACCGGTATAAAAAAAGTAGTTGTCATAATATTGTCGTCTTTCTCAATATGCCGGGAAACATCAGTAGAATACCCGGTTTACTTTGGGACAATTCCATCATCAATTGATTTTAAGGGTAAAATTGAGCAGCATTTTCCCCTTCACTTTTCATTCTGCCGGGAATGCTGATTGAGGTTTCAATGAAAATTTTTAAAATATTTTTGCCGGTTGTTGCCGGATTGCTCCTGCTATCAGCTTGTTCAACAATGGTGTCTCCTTCGGATAAGCCGTCTGCATTGACCGGCACAATCGAGCCGACAGAAACAGAACAGCTGGAATCAACCCCGACCATGACCGTCACACCGACAAAGACGGTTTTCCCGACCAAAACTGCGACTGTCACCCCCACACCGTTCATGGGTTTTCAGGACGCCCGTCTGGTAAAGGCTTGGAACCGGGGGCAGGAAACCATTTTTGATTTTGAAGTTCCTGGTGCCAACAGTAAATTCTATGGAAAAGTGGATGGGCACGCCATGGTTTGTGAACCAGATCCGGAAAAATCGGACCATTTAATATGCGTGACGGATCAATATTTATTTGGCAAACTCTACATGGAATTTAATTTTTTCGCTGACGAAAAAATGGAGAACCTCCTGTATGGAGGAGAATTTAATACAGGATTGGTGGCTGGCAATGAACCGGATGATGGATTAATCTGGCCGAAAGCCAGCTTTACTGCGAGTGATATTATTTGGTCACCGTCCTGGTGTCCTCAACGGGGACAAAATCTCACCTGCGAGACGGAATACCGCCTGTATGGTGATTTATGCACAACCGGTCATACCTGCTACGATGCCTGCGGCTGGTATTATTCCGTGGATACCATTCCAGCGGACGGTGGTGCCTTTGTTTTTGTGGAGTCCTGTCTGCCTTAATTCGGGATTTTACTCCGCCAGTCTGCCGCGATATTCCAATTTCATTCTGCCTTGGAAATGAGTGATGGATCCGGATTACCGGGTCAGTTTCCGGTTTCCTGCTCGCGAATCAGGTTGTTCAGGATTGGCAGGATGTCAAGAGCGTCACCCACCACACCCAGATCAGCAATTTTAAAAATTGGAGCTTCCGGATCCTTGTTAATGGCAATAATTGTTTTGGATGAGCTCATCCCCACAATATGCTGAATGGCTCCGCTGATTCCAACCGCAATATACAACTCAGGTCCAACGGTTGTTCCGGATTGACCGACCTGTAAAGTGTGAGGGATCCATCCCTGTTCCACGATGGTCCGTGTGCCAGCCATTACCCCCCCAAGCTGGGATGCCAGCTGACGCAGTAAATCAAGGTTGGCTGCATTTTGACAGCCGCGCCCGCCGGCAACAATCACATGCGCATCTTCCAAGCTAATATCACTGGAGGAATCCACTTCGATGGTCTCCACCACCCGGGTGCGGATGGCTCCTTTATTCAGGGTGACTGGAAATATCTCGATGACCGGTTGGCGGTTTTCATCGATGTTCGGAATCGGGAACACATTGGGACGCACGGTGGCGGTCTGAGGTCGATTATAGGGGGTGATGATGGACGCCATTATATTACCGCCAAAGGCAGGACGGGTTTGCACCAATTGATTTTCCCCGTCGATGTCCAGGTTGGTACAGTCTGCAGTTAATCCAAGGTGAAGACGGGCTGCCACCCGGGGCGCCAGGTCTCTGCCGTGGGGGGTTGCGCCATACAACACCACTGCCGGTTTTCTGGAAGAAATCACAGAACACATGACATTGGCAAAACCATCTGTGGAATAATTCCCCAGTAAATCATGCTGGCAAAGGATGACACGATCGGCGCCATATTTACCCAGAATTTGAAGATCAAACAGGTTCCCACCTGCCATCACAATTGCCATCAATTCCTGTCCCAGAGAATTTGCAAGAAGGCGTCCTTTACCCAGCAGTTCCAAAACCACCTTTTTGGGTTTGATGTTTTGAGCTTCACCTTCCAATTCAACCCATACGTACACACCCTGATACTGCGCCAGTTCTTCCCTGGATGCCTGTTTGCGTTCGATATACAGTGCGTGGTTGCGGCATATGTTGATGCATGCTCCACATAATGTGCAGAGTTCGCTGACTTTCAATTCATCATTTTCAAAATATAAAGCCCCAAATGGACAATTTTTTACACATTGTTTACAGGCTGTGCAGAGTTTTTGATCAATGATTAGCATGAGGTCCTCGTTCCAATCATTACGGTAGGTACTTATGATCCTGCAGAAAGACAAGGATTTGCTGCGCAGCTTCAAAGGCTTCTTCATTTTGAATCATCAGGCAGCCCTTTTTTTCCGAGGGTTGGAATATTTTAACAACCTGGGTAAAGGATCCTTTTAATCCCAATTCTTCCTCGGGGATGTCAAGATCATTGGCGGTTATGACCTGTATTGACTTTTTCCTGGCTTCAATTACATCCTTGAAGGAGGGAGCTCTTCGCACAACTTCACCTTTGCTGACCGTGATTAAAGCCGGTAGGGTTGTTTCAATTATTTCATAACCCCTCTCCACTTCCCGCTTTACGCGGATTGTTTTTTTGGAATTCCCCTGGCTGATTTCGATGCCATAGGTGATTTGCGGCAGTCCCAGAATTTCTGCAATTTCTGGTCCAACCTGGGCGGTATCGCCATCAATTGCCTGTTTCCCTGTAATAATCAGATCAAAATCCGGCACGGCATGCCGAATTGCCGCTGCGAGGGTGCGGGAGGTTGCCCATGTGTCTGCTCCGGCAAATTTTCGGTCAGTGACAAGAACACTCCGATCAGCCCCCAACTCCATGCTCCGCAGAAGGGCATCCCTCGCTTGGGGCGGACCCATTGTGATGGCAATAATTTCCGAGGTTTCAAGGGATTGTGCAAGTCTCACCGCAAGGTCTATTGCATACTCACAGAATGGGTTGAGAATGGCTTTCACTCCTTCGCGGTTCAATGTTCCTGTGACGGGATCCACCTGGACATTGGACACTTCCGGCACCTGCTTGACACAGACAACAATTTTCATTGCGAAGCCTCCATGGCAAAGATGTCATTGGGATTAAGGATTGCCCGGGGATCAACGGCTTCCTTGATTTTTTTCATCTGATTTATTTGGTCAACGGAATACATTAAATTCAGGAATTTCCCTTTAATTTTTCCAATGCCGTGTTCGGCGGAAACCGAGCCGCCCATTTCCACAACCCGTCTGGCAAAAACGCCATATAATTCCATTCCTTTTTCAAGGTCTTCCATCGTTTTGGGGAGAATATTAATGTGTATATGATTGTTTCCAATATGCCCAAATGCAATCCATTCCAACTGCAGATTTTCACATTGGCTTCGATATAACTCCCAGATTTCCACCAGATATTCATCCGGAACAGCCATGTCAGTACCCAGTTTATGCAACCCGGGGATCTGTTTTTTTCTCTCAGCGATGATGCTGTTGATGGTCTCGGGAATCATGTGCCGAAAAGCCTTGAAGCGGTCCAACTCGCGTGATTCGTACCCAGCCCAGGAATTTTCCAGGCTGGCGTTGCAGCTGGCAATTGTCTCTTCGAGTGCATGGTAGTCCAAATTTTCAGCGTGCGGATTAAAACTCATCTCAATGAAAATGGCAGACCGGGCATGTTCAGGGATTGGCGGCATGCCAACCGTGGATGGTTCAATTCTTTGAAGATCCCTCAGGAGATTCAGGGCATTCCCCGAGTAGAATTCCAAAAAATCCAGTCGCAGGCGCTTGTTTGTGCGCAACGCTTCCGTCAGCTGAATGGCTTGTTCATCCGAGTCCAGGAATTGAACCACGGAGATTTTTTCCTCGCGTTGAATGAGGGCAATGTCCACCCTGGTTACAATCCCCAAAACTCCTTCGGAGCCGATAAACAAATCGATTAAATCCATCTGCGGAGCTGTAAAAAATCCAGCCGTACTCTTGGTCCGGGGTATTGGATAATCCGGAATTGTAAAATGATACACATCCCCTTTTGAACCGTAAATTGTGAATTCACCTGATGTGGAGGCGAAATACTTGCCGCGGGGGATATCCAGATACTCCCCATTTGCCAGGAACACTCGAATCCCGCGCACCCAGGCGCGGGTGGGACCATAACGGTAAGTCCGCGCTCCGGAGGCATTGGTGACAACCGAACCACCGAGTGAAGCACTCATCTCTGTTGGGTCAGGGGGGTAAAAATAACTGTTTGGATCCTGTTTGAATGCTTCCAGGTTCTGCCTTACCAACAGGTCTTCACTTTTTTCCAAATCTGGAAATTGCTTACTCCGCAGCATGGCATCGAGACCCCTTGAGAGTCACACTGGTTTGAGCCTGGACACGCCATTCGCCGCTGGAGCGGTCATAAAAGATGGCTTCCACCTGGTCCAGGTGTTCCAGGGAAACCAGCGCCCCTTCCTGGGGAACGGATCCCCCCACCAGTCCGGTCCGGGCGGCGGCAATAGTCACCTTGATGTTTTGGCGGCTCATTTCCTGGAGCACAGCAGCCAGTTCAGCTTCATTTTTGGGGAAGAAAAGATAATCAAAGGGCTTGGGGGAAAGCTTGGATTCGTCCGACAGGTATACGGGATACTCCGATTGGATGGTTTCAAACCCCTGGATGCATTTCACCCGGGAGAATTCCGCCTGGGGGGCTGGTTTGGACTGGATCTCATGCATGTTAAGGGTTCTCCTTTGATCTTATTGTGGGTCTATGGTTTCTTGTTCCATGCCAGCCAGGATGGGCAGGAGGTGTCTCAGGTTGAACCGGGCAGCCGTATCAGCATCCGGTTGGGGTAAAAATTCTCCGGA
>CALMHE010000051.1 GCA_937863865.1 uncultured Anaerolineaceae bacterium
CGGTCGTAATGATGATCGGCGGCTGTACTGGTAGGGATGCCCCCGGTATTTGGTACGACGCCAACATGGTTAATGCATGCAACCGGTCTCGGCGGGTTGTGTTTCCCCAGGCTGCTGGTTCGTAAAACAATGGAGTTGGTTCAGCAAAAAATATTCGTTGTGAACCCGGCGACCAGTAACCCAATTCATCCATCACAACCAATGCCCGGTCCATCCGATCTGCAATTAATAATATTGGTACCCTTAAATCCTGATGAAGGGCTGCAATCAATGGCATCCGTGCAGAGCGCAGTAGACCAAGCGAAGGAATATGTTCGCCCCGATCCAATGCCGCAAGCATTTCCTGATAAGAAGCCAGCGACCTCAATTGATTGAGCATTTATTTACTCCCGAATAACCGGACCATTGTAGAGATTCATCGCCTGTTCCAAACCATCCTTCAGGCAGGATTCAACAGCTCGAACAACCTGCTCAAGAACAGTCTGGACAATCTCGATCTCATGCTTGCCAAATGCCTGTAAAACATAATCCGCTGCATCCATCCTGCCCGGCGGTCGTCCAATTCCTATTCGGATGCGGGTAAAATCCGGAGTTCCCAATTTTTGGATAATGGAACCAATCCCTTTCTGCCCGGCAGATCCACCTGTGGATCGCAGACGCAATGATCCCAATGGCAAATCCAGATCATCATGAAATACAATTAAATGATCCAAGGGTATTTTATAAAATTTCACCAATGCAGCCACCGAATCTCCGGAAAGATTCATATAGGTTTGCGGCTTCACCAGGATGACTTTATTCCCTTCACGATTTCCAAATCCAACAACGGCTTTTGACTGCGCCCGGTTCATGCTGATATCCCATTCTTCCGCCAGCCGGTCAATTGCCATGAAGCCTATATTATGCCGATTATCGCGATACTCACGACCCGGATTTCCCAATCCCACCAAAAGGAATGGAATGCCGGAACTTTCCTTGGATTCGGCAGATGATGACCTTAATGATTTCAGCTTTTCAAATAACGCTTCCATTCTTTTTCCTGCTTGATTAATCATCCCCAAATATTTATCGTCTGCGCGAATATTTTCGCAGGATGACATACACTCCAATAATGACAAATAACAATCCCGAACAGATGGCTCCCTGGGTAAGGCTGCTTAAAATCTCATCCTGGGTGACTTCAACCGGGTTGGGCGGCATGGTTGTTGAAACAATGCGAACCCTGGTAGGAATCAATATCGTTGTCGGGGTAGCAGTCAAAGGGGAAGGGATTGTACCAGATATTTCCACGGATTCAGTCTCAACCGGCAAATAATTTCTGACCCGCAATCCCCCAACAATTACCTGGTTGATGCTGCCATCTGTCAAAAATATCTGCAGACGCAATCGATAATCACCATCTGCCATCATCGTGGTATCCCAGAAGGCAATGGTTCCATCCATTTGGGGTGCAGAAGTTTGTGCCAATAAAAACCAGGTATCCGTAGTGTCATTTTCATAGCTGTAGGATATTTCAGCAGATCGAAATCCCGATACAGCTGTCCTGGCATTCACAGTTACCAAGCCCTGGATGGATTCACCCTCAACAGGCGTGAGAATGGCAGGATTCCCTTCAACCTGGTGAAAATACACCGAAGGAACTCCCACCAGTACAAAGATTAACACGATGAAATTAATCCCGAATCGAAGCACAATGGTTAAGTTTAACACAGCGTACTTCAAGATGCAACCGGTATGGTATCAAGCGATATTTTTTCCAGTTACTCATTGTTAATTCTTTTGGGTTGACAAATAATTGAATTAATCCTTGTGTTATAATTAATTTATTATGGATGAGCCAACAATAGCAACTCCTCCCGAACCAATGACTGGGACACAAGTACATTCCTCATCTGCCACAATGACTCCATCTACTGAAACGTTGCAACGCAAGATGCGCTTGCGGGTCATTCTCTTTTCCTTCCTGGGATTGGTGGTCATCGGGTTTGTGGTTTATGGCATCATCTCGTTGGTTAACGCCGGGGCAACCACTGCAGCTATGGTTCGGGATATTTTCATTATTTTCATGGCATTGGTATTTCTGCTGCTCAGTGCGGCATTAATTGTCCTGATCATTCAGCTTGCCATCCTGATTAACCTGCTTCAAAATGAAATCAAGCCCATTCTTGATTCCACCAATAAAACTGTTAATACACTGAAGGGTACTACAACCTTTCTCAGCAACAATTTGGTTGAGCCTGTTATCAAACTGAACGAAACACTTGCAGGTTTGAAACGACTCATTGATCTTATCCGACTCGGGCGGTCATAAGCCCGCAATTTTAAATAACCCTTTTAAGGAGGTTAATATGTCCAGCCGTGATGATTTTGGTTCGTTTGTAATCGGATTTGTTGTGGGTGGTCTCACCGGTGCAGTACTTGCCCTGTTGTTTGCTCCTCAATCAGGCGATGAAACTCGCGCTGTAATCAAGGAAAAAGCAATTGAGTTGAAAGAAAAAACCTCTGAAACCGTGAGTGAAGCCTATGCCAAAGCAGAAGCTGCCGCATCATTTAAAAATGATGGCATCTACATGGAAAAATTTGTAGAAGAGCCAAGGCATATTGAAATACAGGTAGCAGGTGACCAGTACGGCACTGTTTGTCATCTTAGTGAAAGAGATTGTTCCATTCAGCGTCGTCATCAGAAATTAGTAGAAGAATCACCTTCACCTTTTATGACGGACGAACTTCGTTTCCGAATGGGAGAAGCTGCCAAGAAAGCTGCCGGTGCCATCAATTATGAAAGTGTAGGTACGGTTGAGTTTTTGGTGGATAAGAACCGCAATTTCTACTTTATGGAAATGAATACCCGGATACAGGTAGAGCATTGTGTAACCGAAGAAGTGATCAATTTTGATTTGATAAAAGAGCAGATAAAAATTGCGATGGGAGAAAAGATCAGTGGGGATGATTATATCCCCAGTAATCATGCTATTGAGTGCCGTATCAATGCCGAAGATCCGTATAACGATTTTCGTCCTTCGCCAGGGCGCATTACATCACTGAACCAGCCGGGCGGACATGGTGTCCGTGGTGATAGCCATGTATATGCCGGTTATGTTATTC
>CALMHE010000052.1 GCA_937863865.1 uncultured Anaerolineaceae bacterium
ATACTATTCAATCAAGGGAGAATCCCTATTGGTGATCAAAATTGTTTTGGTCGAGGATGATCCGACAATTCGCTCATTATTAAAAATATTTTTGGAGCTTGATGGCTTCCAGGTATCTTTAATTGAACCCGTTACCGATATCAATACGTCATTAATTTCGATTGAAGAAATCAATCCTGAAATATTAATCACTGATGTGTATTTACAATATTTTTCGGGCATCGATTTAGTTGGAAAAATACGCCAGAATAAGAACCTGGGTTCAATGTATATAATCATGACTTCTGGTGAAAACCTTCATCAAAAATGCGCGGATACAGGTGCGGACTATTTCCTACTCAAACCATATATGCCTGATATACTGATTAATATTTTACATTCCCATTTTCTCCACACATCCTTTTAATTTCACATGATTAATCCACCCATAAAATTTGCTCTCCTGACTGTATCCGATAGAGCTTTTGCTGGAATTCGACAGGATTTAAGTGGTCCTGCCTTGATGGACGAAATTCTATCATTTGGTGGAGAAATTTCAGCAGTACAGATTGTCGCAGATGATAAAAATGCAATTATGAGGATATTATCCCAATGGTGTGATGTGAGTCTCATTGATATAATTTTGACAACCGGGGGTACAGGTTTTTCTCATCGCGATTTTACCCCGGAAGCGACATTATCCATTCTGGATAAACAGACTCCTGGTCTGGTCCATGCAATATATAGCGCCAGTCTTCATATAACCCCATATGCAATGCTTTCGCGACCAGCTGCTGGAATAAGGGGTAAAACCTTGATTGTTAACCTGCCTGGAAATCCAAAAGCAGCAGTTGAGAATTTTAATATTATTAAACCAGCTTTGACGCATGCAGTCGAAATTTTACGGAATGATCCGGACGTTCAGTCATTACACTAAAACCAAATCGAAAAAAGATAATTATTTTATTGTCGTGAAAATCCAATCTCCAAACCAGCTTTGATGTCATCGCCATAAAACAGGATGGAGACAGGTACCTCTCTGCCCCGGAGATGGTTGATAATCCTGGATGACATTTCATTTTCTCCAAATGTCACCGGATCAGTCAATACTACGATTGGACGGAGATCACGCCGTAGAAGTCCATCAACCCCCGCTTCAAGATCCTCATTACATACCGGAGTCAAAACAACCACCGTACTTCCTCGTGTGATCATTGGTGCCTGGGCGCCAATCAATCCCAATAAAGGAAGCGAACCTTCACTTTCCATCAGTGCCAGGGTTTCCAATATCTTAATTAATTGTCTTTCCCCCCGTTCCACAGACAATGCTACAAAGGTGCGCCCAATACTGGCAAACCCTACCGCCCTTCCCGTTCGCAGATAATAATTGGCAATGGAAGCGCTTGAACTGATTAAATATTCAAAACTATCCGGAGGAAGCGTGACTTTCGGTTTATGTGTCCAGAACCAAAATTGATCTTTTGGAATTTCAGGTTTGGTTGAAACGCCTCGGTAATGAGACGTTTTGTGGGCATCCAATAATATCCAGACGTCTGCCTGAGGATCCTGTTCAAATTCTTTAACCATCAATCGATCACGTCTTGCTGTACTTCTCCAGTGTATTCGACTGAGAGGGTCGCCAGGTGCATATTCCCGGACACCAGCTGCATGTGGTGAGACCTCCAAAGTCCTCCGCCGTAGCGCCCTGCCTCCCGGTAAAAATCCAGGTAAAGAAGGAAATTCATCCAACTCAGCCATATAAGGTAACACCATTAATCTCTTTTCACTCGGATGTTCGCTTTGGAATTGAAAGATTCCAAATGGATCACCGGTTATGATTCTTGTCGGTCCCAGCCGAAAAACCCCCCGTTGTTGTAATAGTGTTCTGACTACATATGCCCTGGATTGGTTGCCACCAACTGCTGATATCACCTTTGATCCCTTGCTCATGGGTAATTTTGATAGATCTTCGACTTGAACCCATAATCGTGAATACCAGGTTAGATTGACTAATTCGTATCTTTCTTCAAAAATTGATCCCACCTGTAGCTTTACCAGCCGATTATATCGGTTTACAGATAATCCTCGAATTGAAAGAAATCCCCATAACCAACTGACAATCAAAATCAGGAATAACAGGTATGTCAACCGATAATAGACGAAAGACCGTGTATATATTCCTGCAATAAATGACATTGCCAGTAAACATAAAACAATCCAGAAGGATCTCCTTATGAGCATTTTAAACAATTTATCCTACTTTTTTACAGCCAATTCCTTCGATGGAACTGGCAAATAACCTAGTACTTCTGTCACAACCTGTTCTGCACTCAAATTTCTTAATCGCGATGCAGGTTGAACCATAATTCGGTGGGAAAGAATTATCGGAGCTAAATATTTAATATCATCGGGCAGGACATAATCACGCCCCTGCATTGCAGCTTTTACCTGTCCGGACCGGAATAAGCCCAACGAACCCCTCGGACTGGAACCCAGATATACATCCTGATGATCACGCGTCGCCCGAACCAATTCGACAATATATCTTTTCACAGCAGGAGAAACAAATATAGATTTTACCTCTTCTTGAACCGCCAGTAATTCTTCCACATCGGCAACAATTCCAATATCCTCGATTGGATGGTGCATTTGCTGCAATTCGAGAATCCTGATTTCATCTGATAACTGGGGATATCCTAATTTAATACGCATCAAGAAACGATCCAATTGTGCTTCCGGCAGAGGAAATGTTCCCTCATATTCAATTGGATTTTGGGTCGCCATAACTAAAAAAGGCTTGGGGAGTTTATAAGTTACACCATCCACAGTCACCTGGCGCTCTTCCATTGCCTCCAATAAGGCAGATTGTGTCTTTGGGGTGGCACGGTTGATTTCATCTCCCAGCAATATTTGCGCCATAATCGGGCCTGGTCGGTATTCGAATTCCCGGCTGATTTGGTTAAATATCGAGACGCCAGTCACGTCACTCGGCAACATGTCTGGTGTAAATTGAAGTCGATTGAATGAACATCCAATCGACTTTGATAAAGCCCTTGCCATGACTGTTTTTCCGACTCCCGGAACATCTTCAACCAATATATGACCCTGACAAATTAAACCGATAATAACCTGCTCCAGCACGTATCGTTTTCCAACGATTACTTTTTCCAGGTTCTCCATGACTTTTTTAGTAAAGTTTTGTATATTTTCCACATTTTTGTCCATTGATAAATCCTTCCGTGAACCATTTTCCATTCAGGGTTCACAATCCATTGTGTAATCACCTGATCATATAATATCCATTTTAATGGATAATCAATATTCCAGTAATTCTATCTGATACTTATTCGATTAGCCATATATCCATGACAATAATCTGCGGATTGCCGGATGTAATTATAAATCGATATGCGGCTTGCTGAAATACGCCTGCGCCTCTATAATCAAGTCTATGAGTCAAAGCTTCCACTTATTCCAACTACAGAAAATTGATGCTCAATTGGATTCAATCCAAGCCCGCCTTAATCAAATTATGGAAATTATATCCAGTGATCAGTCAGTTCAATTAGCCCGGGAACGATTACAGGATGTCAAACAAAAACATCGAAATGCAAAACATCAATTAACAGAACACGAATCCTTGGTTGAAGCAAGACGGATCAAAATAGAACAATCTGAATCCAGCCTTTACTCCGGATCCATAAATAATCCAAAGGAACTCCAGGATTTACAATTGGAAATCACATCACTTAAAAAGAACCTTGCGCTGATGGAAGATGATCTTCTTGAAGCGATGATATTTCTGGAAGAAGTGGACAATGAATTATCCTCTTGTGAACAAGCAATGGCTTATACAACTGCTGATTCATTGATGCGGAATTCAGCGTTAAATGGTGAAAAGGATCAACTTATTAAAACTCGGGAAAGGCTTCAGTTTGAAAGGGTTGCGACCGTCAATCAAATTTCAAATGAAAATCTTTCCATTTATGGTAATCTTCGTCAGTCTAAAAAAGGAGCTGTTGTCGTCCCCGTTGAAGATGGAGCCTGTACGGGGTGTGGTTCAACCTTGACGCCCGCCGAATGGCAGGCATCCAGATCACCCAGTAAAATCGTTTTCTGTTCATCTTGTGGAAGAATTATCTACTCGGGGTAATTATGGGCTGGTTTTCAGATTTTCAAATTGAGGTTATCTCATTCTGGTTAGGATTCTTAACGGCTTCATTGGTCTGGTTAATGTTAGGGGTTATACGGAAGAATTGGTCCCGGATATTGAATTGGTTTAAAAACATTCACAATTCCTTCCAGGAAAAACGACTTGCTGGTGTCGAATTCTATATTCGTCAAACCACATACCAACGTTCCCAACGCAATCATCTTACAGCTCGTTTATTCTCTCTTGATGAGATTGCAATTGAACCATTCCTGTTAGTTCCTCCCAATCGATCTCATTCTGAAGGTGATCAAGCCAATGAATCCATAATCAAAAAAGTGCTTCCGTATATTCCTGATTATCCTGAGCTTGTCTCAGGTATTGGATATCCATCGGTCCCTTTATCAGAAGCAATGTGTGATAATGTACAAATTGCCATCATCGGAAAACCGGGCGCGGGAAAATCTTTTGCACTGGCTTATTTGGCATCCATAATATCAAGCCAATCCCATAAGGCACGGGGGCTTCGTAATTTCTGTCCTCTCTATTGTCATATTTATGATGTAAACCTGTCAAAATTTAATTCAGATCTTCCTGCTTTACCTATCATCGAGGCAATTTCATATCATTTGCCAACAAAATTCAAGCGGCAGGCAGAAAAATATATATATCGTTCACTTGAAAACAACTCTGCAATTTTAATATTGGATGGAATGGATGAATTACATCCATCAGAATGGCTGCCATATTCTGAATTTTTAAAATTCCTTCTTCAAAAATATCCGGGGTTACGAATTATAACAACCGCAGATACTAATTATTTAGGTTGTTTACCTGCACTCGGCTTCATTCCCGTGTGTCTGTCGACTTGGGGGCGCGATCATCACACTTTGTTTTTACAAAAATGGTCTGATTGCTGGACGAAGGATATTCATCCCATATTAAATAAAAATTCCGGCATACAGGTTTTGGATCCTCAAGTCATTAATCCTGCAATTATTTCATTGTCTCAACACCAAACTCCTTTGGAGTGGACATTGTTGGTGTGGAGCTCTTATTCAGGTGCCATGGATGGATCCAATCCAATTTCATACATACAGAGTTATATCGATTTTTGTACGAAAGACAAATTATCACCCGATATATTATCGGCTGTTTCCCAACAGTATATTATCAATCACAAAGGTGCCCTTGCTTATGGATCATTAAGCAAATTGTTGTCCAAATTTAAACTAATCCCTTTATCCGGGGATACAGTTCCAGGCAAGAAAGTCAATAAAAAAGGAAAGACAATTTCTGGCATTGACCGCATTCTACAGACATTAATCGATGTAGACATCCTTGTTCAACATTCAACTGAATTAATTGGATTCTCTACTCCGATCATTGCTGGTTTTCTCGCTTCTAAACCACCTGATAATAATCCTGTTCCTTTTCAAGATCCATCCACCAGTTGGAGCATCCAGGATTCTGCCGAGTATTATTGGTCGTTTACAGCGGACGTCAGTTTATTGGTTCAAAATCATCTTGAAATCGACGAAGCCCCGCTACATCATCAATTTTTATCCGTGGGTAAATTTTTAATTTCTGCTTCACCATCATCGGATTGGCGGTCGAACTACATGAGGAAATTAATCCAACTCCTTACTCAGGATCGTCTTCCGTTAATGTTGCGTGCCAAATTATGTGCCATTGTGGTTAATTCTCATGATCCTTCCATCCCGGCTCTGTTAAAGCAGCTCAGTAATAATCCTTCTTCCATTGTGCGGCAAATTGTGGCAATTGGTTGTGGGTATTATCAAAATGGAGAATTATTGGATGTCATTAATCGATTGCTGGGCGATCCAGAATCAGACATTCGCCTGACAGCTTGTTTCGCTTTATCAGGAATTCAAACGGGTGAATCCATTCAAACGTTAACTCAATTATTGATGACCGGGGAGGAATCTTTACGGCTGGCAGCCGCCGAAACTCTTGCGTTTCATCCCCCACTGGGTCATGAGGTACTTCAGAATGCAGTTGAGGTTGATGACATTCTCACCCGTCGTGCAGTGGTTTTTGGTTTATCCAAGATAAATCAAGATTGGGCGATCAAAATGTTGGAAAAAGTGGCGGTTGGCGACGCTCAATGGGTTGTCAGAAACGCAGCAGCCCATGTTTTGGAACAACGGAATGACGGGCGGCATACCACTCCGGTAGCACCTCTTCAGGGGTTAATGGATTCTCCATGGATGATATCTTATGCCGGTAAACAAGGCATGGGTGTGTCAAATGACTCGCGCGCAAAATCCCTGTTGGTGGATGCTTTAAAAAATGGCTCGGCAAATGATCGTTTAAATGCGCTTGCTTATGTCCCATTATATCCAGACAAGGAATGTTATCAGGAATGCTTGAACCTGATCGCGGGTCCCCAAAATCCCTTGCGCGAAACTGCAGCGCATACT
>CALMHE010000053.1 GCA_937863865.1 uncultured Anaerolineaceae bacterium
TACTCCATCCCAAACCTGGCGTTGGGAGATATTGCCAGAAACCTTGGCATGGCAATGGGATTACAGGGTTGGACAAGCATCAATCCATTACTCTTATTTGTTGGTTGTTTGTTTTTTCTCTTTCTTGTCATAAAACGAAAAATTCCGATAGAACCAAAACAGGTTTCCTAAATGAACAATCAACCTTTAATTCCGACATTCCCGGAAATTCAAATCGATAAAAAAGAATGGAAATTTGTCCTGCTGATTGCTCTTGGTTTATTAGTCATCACCAGTTTCCCTTATATTTATGCCGCCTTTTCCGCGCCTCCTGATAAACAATTCATGGGATTTATCCTGAATGTACCCGATCATGCCCAATATCTGTCCTGGTACCATGCCTTCCAGACCGATTTCCTGATTGACAACCACCTGACAGCGGAAGAAAATCCTGCCATCTTCTTCAACCTGTTATGGTGGGTGCTGGCACAGGTGGGTAAAGTAACCGGATTAAGTTATCCCTGGGTATATCAAATCCTGCGTTGGGCATCCGGGTTTGCCTTCCTGGTGATGTCCTATTGGTTTGTTTCACGGTTCTTTTCGAACACCCGCCATCGGAAATTTACCTACATTTTAATTACCTTGGGAAGTGGGTTGGGATGGGTCCTTGTGATCTTGAAATATACATTTCTCCATGGTGAATTATCCAATCCCCTGGATATTTTTATTGCCGAAGGCAACACTTTCCTTTGTTTACTTGCCTATCCGCATTTCCTTGAAGCTGGTGCCTTTATATTGGGCATATTTGCATTATTGTTCATGGGAGAAACAAGAGATCAGCTGCGTTGGGCGGTTTTTGCAGGAATTGCTGCATTTCTACTTGGCTGGCAGCATGGATATGATTTACTGATCGTCTGGTTAATCCCGATGGTATATGCCGCCTCCCGCTGGGCATTGACCAGGAAATTCCCGGTCTATTGGTTTAAAGCCATGTTGATCACGGGAAGCATATCCCTTCCACCGGCAATCTATAATTTATTGCTCACCCGCCTGGATCCCACCTGGGATGAAGTTTTGGCGCAATTTTCCAATGCCGGTGTTTATACCCCAACCCCCCCGCATTTATTAATCCTAATTGGATTGCCTTTGGTAATGGCAATCTTTGCTTTCATCGTTCTATTCATCCAGGGTATCCGCAACAAATGGTCACAAATCTGGGAAAATCCAGCCTTATTATTTCTATTGATGTGGTTTATTGCCGGCTGGGCGCTGACCTATATTCCTACTGATTTTCAGGTTCATATGATCAACACCTGGCAGATACCGGTAATTTTGCTGGCTTCTTATGGTTTCATCCATTGGGTTTTGCCCCTGCTGCAGAAATGGTTTCCATCCGTCCAAACCTTCCCAATCATGTCAGCTCTCCTAATTTTTTTCATCTCTCTGACCAATCTTTATCTGTTCACCTGGCGTTTTGTAGATTTGCACCGTTACAACTACCCATATTATTTACATGTAAATGAAATTCAAGCCCTTCATTGGTTGGAGGAGAACACTCCTGGCGAGGCAGTCATCCTGAGCAGCATGGATGTGGGTCAATACATTCCGGGGATCAGTGGAAGACGGGCATTTCTGGCTCATTGGGCAGAAACCCTGGATTTTTACCACAAACAGCAATTGGTGGATGAATTTTTCAATCCATCCACAACCGACAACGCCAGAATGAACACATTAAGTCAATACCAGGTGCAGTATATCCTGTGGGGACCAAACGAACGATCAATCGGATCTGTTAATCCAGACCAATTACCTTATTTAATCCCGGTTTTTACTTCAAAGACCGTGAATCTATATCAGGTTATTACTTTAAGCAATTCAACTCATCTCCCTATCACTCAACCAAGTGTTTTCAAGAATAAAGGGAGGGTTCACGAGTTGGTTGGTATGACCCACCTCAAGAGTTCGTTCAGCCTAAAAACAAACGATGGGAATTGTCTACAATGAAAATACTTTTTTAATATTAATTTAGTATTAAGCATTACAATATGAGTAATATAAAATGAAAAACCTGCATCTGATTGTCATTTTTCTGATCTGTTTCAGCATCCTGATGGGAATTTGTCCGGTCCAGGCACAGGGCAATACCTGGGCTGAACCGGTTCGCTTGTCAATCGAGGATGGATTTTCCTGGTTTCCTTCCTTGGCAGCAGATGATTATGGTCTGGTGCATGTGGTTTGGTCAGAGGCTTTTGACCCATACGATACAGTTGTATACACAGCCACTTCGGATGGAATAAATTGGCTCCCCACAAACGATATTATTTCCATAATGCAAACCAGTGGACGGGAAGCTACTCGTCCGGATTTAATTATCAATCAAACAACCTCCAATCTTTACCTCACTTATCGATACATCTGGGTATATTCCGCTCAGGCAAATATTCAAACTGCAAGTACCGCCAGTAATTGGATTTCTGAAGGACCTCTGAATGATGTCCAGCAAGTAGCATATTACTCAGTATCGAAATTTGATACAAAAAATACCCAACATATTTTAATTACCTGGAATACACCCACCACAAGCTGTGATATTTGTTATCACGTGTATTATCGTAACCTCCCTGAAGGCGCCATCCAATGGACAAGTCCACTTGATATATCCATCTCAAATACCGGTACTGCCAAACCCAAATTAATTATTGATTCCAATGACAATCTTCATGCTGTCTGGGAGACCAGTGACAACGGTGGCGGTGCATATGGTAGTGTGAGGCGTCCCGCCCATATTACTTATGTGAATTCCACTGATGGTGGTAATTCATGGAGCGAACCGGTAAACTTTCCACCTTTGGATTATGAAAGCCGCAATCCAGCAATTGTGGAAGATAAAAACCAGAACATCCTGATAACCTGGTTGGGATTATCTGAAGATGTGGTGTACTATCAAATATTGCCAGGGATTGGACAGGAATGGTCAACTCCACAGCCGATTCCCGGAGTTTATGGTGGATTTACACGATATAACACTTTATTGGATAATTATTCCATGGCAGTGGATAGTGATGGCAATGTCCACCTTGTGTTAGTTGGACGTACAAGTCTCCAGCAAGTGGGTTTGGATATTCTCCATCTTACCTGGGATGGAACAAACTGGTCGACCCCGGAAGTAGTAGCGTCATATACCGGTGATGTTCCGGAATGGACCCAAATTGCGATTTCCAATGGCAACATACTTAACGTTGTTTGGTATGTGAGGGATGAAGAACATATCTGGGACAGTGATAATGGAATTTACACCATTTGGTATTCCCGGGCAATCACATCTGCCACTGACATCACTCCCATTCCTTACCCGACTGGGAATCCCGAAGCACAAACCACTGTAACACCCACAATCATTACGACTACCCTTGAACAGATCGCATCTCAGACCATCCCGCCGCCCGTACCTACCAATTATGTTCCATTAAAAGGGGCAACCTACAAGGAAACACAATATGTACAATTATTGGCTATTGTTCTGGTGCCAGCGGCTCTGTTTGTGATTGGAGTTACCATCCTGGTTTTATATAAGAAAAGGAACCGATAACCAAAGAGGATCCAATCAATGAAAATCCTTTTTATTGTTCCATATATTCCCTCCCGGATCCGTATCCGATCTTTTGAATTTATTCGATGGTTGGGAATATTGGGTCATTCCGTCACGGTTGCCACACAATGGCATGATTTATCTGAACTGGATGATTTACAAGAGGTGAGGAAAATTTGTGATCAGGTAATGGTTGGATCAATGCCCGCGTGGAAATCCATCGTTAATTCAGCTTTTGCGCTGCCTGGCAGCGACCCTTTGCAATCTGTTTATTCATGGAATCCCATTTTTGCCAGACAATTGCTTGATCTTATCCGCATCAACGACCACCAAATTCCATTTGATATCATCCATGTTGAACACTTGCGGGGAGCTCGTTTTGGTCTGTATCTTCAGAAACATGGCAGGATACCCATCGTCTGGGATAGCGTGGATTGCATCAGCCATTTATTTAAACAAAGCTCCATGACAAATCCCTCCCAATTTAAAAAAATAATCAACCAATTGGAATTACCCCGTACAAAAAAATTCGAACAGAAATTATTGCATGCGTTCAGCAGGGTTTTGGTTTCATCCTCTATTGATCGACATGCCTTAATGGATCTGGATCATGATGATATAACACCGGCAGACATTCGGGTGATTACCAATGGGGTTGATTTGGATTATTTCAGTCCGGCAGATGATGTCCGCCTTAAGGACACGTTGGTTATCAGTGGGAAAATGAGTTACCATGCCAATACTCATATGGTCCTTCACCTGGTAAACGATATTATGCCGTTAGTCTGGGCGCGCCGTCCATCCGTTCGTCTGCTGGTGGTTGGTAAAGATCCCCCAAATTCAATACAACGACTGGCTGAAGACCCCCGCATAACTGTGACCGGCAGGGTTGATGATATTCGACCCTATTTGTGGCAGGCAGCCATCAGCGTGGCTCCACTGGGATATGGTGCCGGGGTTCAAAACAAAGTATTGGAAGCCATGGCATGTGCCACACCAGTAGTTGCCAGTCCCCTGGCTGTATCGGCACTAAATGTAAAAAATGGCGAACAGGTTTTAGTTGCCAAATCGCCGGAAGAATTTTCATCTGCTATTTTTTATTTATTGGAAGACTCAACCCATGCTGAAGCCATTGGACAAGCAGGTAGAAAATATGTCGAAATGAATCACCAATGGCATGGGATCATAA
>CALMHE010000054.1 GCA_937863865.1 uncultured Anaerolineaceae bacterium
GGCTGACAGTCTGGACCGCATCATCAAGCACGGCGGATCCGACCAGGACATGTTCTCATCGGTCAATGCACTCCGCAACCAATTTCTCCAATTGTTGGAGGAGCAGGATGTCTGCGTGGTGGAAATTTCAGCCGGAGACCGGTTTGACGCAGCCACCTGCGAGGTGAGCATCACCGAGGAACGCGGCGACATCCCTCCGGATACGATTTTAACTGTGGAGCGGCGCGGCTACCTGTGGAAGGAGAAAATCCTGCGCCGGGCGCGGGTGGTGATTGCAGTTGAACCAAAATCCTAAACGAAATTAATGGACACATTTATTCTTGGTCTGGACCTTGGCATCAGCCACGCGGTGATGGCGCGCAGCAGCCCGCGCGGTCCTCTGATTCTGGGAGATGCAGCCGGCAGATCGCTCATTCCCATGATGGTTACAACCACCCTGGATGGCGAGCCGGTGGTGGGACGGGCGGCGCAAATATTAACCCATCACGACCCGGAGAACCGGCTGGAACTGCTGATGTTGCTGCTCGGCAGGCGGCTGGATGATCCGCTCCTGCAAACCCGCCTGGGACTTTTCACCTGTCAGCTGGAGATGGATGCCTTTGGCGAAGGTTCAGTCCTGCTGCACGGCAACCGGTACTCTCCGGTGCGCGCCGCAGCCTGTCTGCTGGAACAACTCCGGCAGACCGCTGAAATTAATTCGGTGGAGACTGTCCATCTGATGGTGCTTGCCCATCCCGGCTGGTTTGAACAATCCCAGAAGCAGGCGCTGCTGGATGCTGCGCGACTCAGCCGCATTGAAAATGTCCGTCTGGTGGATCGGTTTACCGCTTGCGCCGCGGGTGCAGGTCAGCTGCATGGGAAAAAACCGGCTGCAGTGTGCATCGTCCACCTGGACGGGAGCGAGGTGGAAGCAGCCATCCTGGAGATCTCCGCCATGGAAACGAAAGTGCTTGCCCGTGCTGGAGAAATCCGCCTGAGACCGGGTGTGGAGAATTTATCACCGGATCCCATCGCCTTTGACAACGACCTGACACCCTCCCTCCGGCGGGAGCTGGTGAACAT
Organism: uncultured Anaerolineaceae bacterium; assembly: GCA_937863865.1. Lineage (GTDB taxonomy): Bacteria > Chloroflexota > Anaerolineae > Anaerolineales > Anaerolineaceae > CALMHE01. The sequence continues at coordinate 1,063 of CALMHE010000054.1, forward strand.
GAGCCGGGACGCGGTGCTGAAGGTTATGATGGATGCTGATATGAAACCTTCCCGGCTGGCTGGAGTTGTCATGGGGGGAATGGGCGCCCGGCTGCCTTCACTGCAGCAGGAAATGCGGCGTCTGTTTGGGCACCGCCTGCAGACTGTCAGGCAGGAACTGGAATACCTTGCGGCACGCGGTGCGGTGTCCTGGGTGCAGGCAGTTACCGCTGCTGAATCCGAACCTGCCAGCCGCGATGCCCATGAAACCCGCCCGGTGGCACTGAACTGCCCATATTGTGGTGAACTGAACGAGGGTACCGAGGAAACCTGCTGGTTCTGTCACCAGCCGCTGTTCCGGATTCAGCATCCGGGCATCCTGCCATCTCCCCTGGGCATTCAGGTGGAGGATGACCGCATGGCAGTGATACTCAAACACGGTGTCGAACTGCCCACCCTCCATCCCGCCCTGGGGATCTATCAGACCAGCCGTGAGGTGCGGGACAGGCTGGCAATTCCCATATACAGTGGTTTTCACAACCTGGCAAGCCGCAATGATTTTCTGGGAATTTTGGAACTGGTTCTCAGCAAACCCATTCCCGCCGCCACCGAGGTGGTGGTGGGAATCATTGCCAATCAGGATGGCACCCTGCATGCCGCTGCCTGGCTGCAAGTGGACCCCCACCTGCGGGGGAATGCCGTCCTGACATGGCACGAGAAAAAGCCCGCCGTCACACTCCCACCGCCGCCGCCTTTGATTTCCGTCATGCAGAGGGTGCCGCCGGATCCAAATTCCTTCCAGATTAATTGAGTGGGATTGTTTATTCGGACTTATAATTAATTTCCTGTGAACGATTATTTATCCGGGAGGGTCGCATGGCAAACGAAAAAATAGCAATCGGGATTGACCTGGGGACAACCAATTCGGCAATGGCGCGCATGAACAAGAAGGAAACCCGCGTCCTTGAAAACCAGGACAGCGATTACCTGACCCCGTCGGTGGTGCATATTACACCGGGCGGGGAAATCGTGGTGGGGAAACTGGCGCGCAGTTACGGCGGGAAGGACCCGGAAAATACTGTCTTTTCCATCAAGCGTTTCATGGGGCGTGATTACCGTGAGGAAGTCATCCAGGAGGACATCCGCCGGCTGCCATTCAAGGTGACGGAAGCGGAAAACGGCGAAGTGGAGGTGATCCTGAGAGGGACGCACTATTCGCCCCAGCAGATTTCCTCATTCATCCTGGCATCCATGAAGCGGGATGCCGAAGCCACGACCGACCAGGAAGTGAGCCATGCAGTCATCACCGTCCCGGCATATTTTGGCAACCGCCAGAAGGAAGCCACCCGCGAGGCGGGTAAACTGGCGGGCTTGAATGTCCTGCGCATCATCCCCGAGCCGACCGCTGCAGCGCTGGCATATGGCTATGACTCAGGCATGGAGGAACCCAAAACGATCCTGGTGTATGACCTGGGCGGGGGTACTTTTGATGTGACGGTCATGTTTATAGCCGCCGGCGTATTTGACGACCTGGGCAAGACCGGTGATATGCACCTGGGCGGCGATGATTTTGACAATCTCATCACTGACTGGATTGTGGAACAGGTGCGCATGGAGCAGCGTGTGGATTTGCGCTCGCTGCCCAATGTGCATGAGGTGATGTTCAGCCTCAAGAAACATGCCGAGGAAGCCAAAATAAAACTGGCAAAGACCCAGCGAACCTCCATCATCATCCCTGGTCTGGTCAAAACAGCCGGACGCACGGTGGATGTGGAATGCGAGTTATCCCGCGCCCAGATGGACAGCATGATCAAGCCGCTGGTGGACCGCAGTGTTTCACTGGTGCATGAAGCCATTCAAAAAGCCAGCATCACCGCCGAGGAAGTCCAGGCGATCCTGCTGGTGGGTGGTTCCACCAAGGTGGTTCTGGTTGAGGATGCCCTGCGCAAGGTCTTCGGCGACCGGGTCATTCATGGCAATGTGAACCCCATGCACTGTGTTGCCCAGGGAGCTGCCATTCAGACTGTGCTGCCGCCGGAGCCAGAGCCGCAAAAGGAGGAAGTCAAACGGCGTGAAGGGGAACCTCCAATTGACCTGGACAGGGGGAAACCCGAACCCCCATCCATGCCCAAGATAGAATGCCCGAGCTGTGGTGAATTGAATGAAAATGCCCGCACAACCTGTGCGCGCTGCGGCTCGGATTTGCGCCCGGACATCAAGGTTTTAAACAAGCTGGGGGTGCCCATCGGCTTGCAGGTGGAGGGCGACAGGATGGAAATTATCCTGGATGACACGGTGTATTTCCCGATGAAGGAACCTGTGACGCGCATCTTTCGAACGGTCCGCCCGGGACAGGAGCGGGTGCGCCTGCCCATTTATGAGGGGCGCGACCCGGTCGCCAGCAAAAATCAGCTGCTGGGTGAGGCGCAGGGTGAACTGCCCCCCGGCTTGCCTGAAAATACCGAAGTGGCGGTATCGCTGTCCATGGATGCCGACGGCATTCTGACGGTAGCCGCCAACCTGCCCAGCAAACCCGGGACATTAATTGAGGCACACATGGCATGGACTCACCGCATGCCCAAGTTTGATAACGGCAAAAAACGGGAGGAAGGCGGCGAGGAAGGCGGCGGTCTCTACAACGACTGGCGCGACGATGCAAATGAGTACCTGACCCGCGCCGGTCTCATCCTGGAGGAAACCAAGGGCTTCCTGCCGGAAAACATGACCGACCCGCTGCGCGAGGTGGGCAGCCAGCTTCTGCAAGCCATGGAAGTGAATGATGCGGTCAATGGTCCCGTGCTGACGGAAAAGATCAAACCCATGGTAAACAACCTGGGTGTGTTCGTGGATCTGGGTTTTGCCCGATTCCTCATCGGTAAACCGGAAATCGCCGCCGCCCTCGGCAGCCAGCTGATTGATCAACTCACCCTGGCGGTGGAAAAAGCCGACCGCTTCAAGCGGGCGCAGGATCCCAACAACCTGGTGAATGTCATCCGGCAGGATATTGATCCACTGATTGAACAGGCGATGAAAATCCTGACCGAGAGAGCCCAGGTCGGTGAAATTGACATGGGTGAACTGCTGCGCGGTTCCTCGGGTGCGGGGTTCGGCAGGTAATTCTCCATGTCCGCCAGCATTGGCATTGATTTTGGCTCCACCTGCCTGCGCCTGGCGACCGTGCGGGACGGCAAACCGCAGACCCTGGGTGAACCCATCCCGCTCTGGCAGGCAGCCGGTCTGGCGCACGATCCAGGTCCGGAACAGGTGATCAAACAACGTCTGTACGGCGATCAACCCATTGCACTGGCGGGCAGGATGGTCCCCGCGGAAGAACTGGCATTCATCCTCCTGGGGTATTGCCGCCGGGCGGCTTCGACGGCATTGAACGATTCCGTGGATGCCTGTGTAATTACTGTGGACAGTCAGACGGGCAGCCTGACCCGCAACCGATTGCGGGAAGCCGCCAAAACCGCCGGTTTTTCCGCTGCCCGGCTGGTGAATGAAACCGCCGCTGTGGCACTCAGCCAGCGTTCGGCCGCCCAATCACGACGAGGACCAGGGTTGGTTCGCAGCGCTGAAAGGAACTGCGGACGTGCCAACCCCCACAGGCGACCGCCTGCCCGGTCAAGGATAGGAGCAAGGAACAGGGCTCTCGGCCGAATCACCTTCCACCTCGGGCGCTCTCGGTCCGCTGGTTGAATGACGCCTAGGGCTGCTCTGCTCGCAGATGCTTCGCCTCTGGCTAACGCCTGCAGAAATGGTCGGCTACTCGAACTCGCAACGGAGTGAGCATGGTGAAACCCGAGAATTTGATCCAATGTCCAACGCTGGGTCCCGAGGAGAAGCGCCGAGGCCTGGTCATGAACCAGGCCGCCGGGTGGCGACTTGGCCTCCACCAAACATCTGAGATCGGACAACCCTGTCT
>CALMHE010000055.1 GCA_937863865.1 uncultured Anaerolineaceae bacterium
TGCCAGCCGGGAGGAGACCCGCGACCGGCTGGGCATTCCCGCGGATGCACCCACAATCCTGCTGACCATGGGCGGCATCCCGGCTCCCTTCCACTACCTGGATACCCTGACCCGCCTGGAGCACCTGACCTTCATTGTGCCCGGCGGCAGCGAGCAGCAGGAACAGCGCAAGAACCTGGTGCTGCTGCCCCACCGCTCCGGTTTTTATCACCCGGACCTGATGTTTGCAGTGGATGCAGTGGTTGCCAAGGTGGGTTACAGCACCCTGGCGGAAGCCTACCATGCCGGCATCCCGTTTGCCTTTGTCACCCGGCAGCGCTTCCGCGAATCCAGCGTGCTGGCGGACTTTATCCGGCAGGAGCTGGCGGGGTTTGAAATTCCAGAGACCCGGCTGGAAACAGGGGATTGGGTGGACCAGCTGCCCGCCCTGCTGGAGGCTCCGCGCCGCACCCGTCCCGCCGTCAATGGCGCGGGGCAGGCAGCCGATGCCATCATTGCCGTACCGCACACCTGCTGATCACGGTGGGGCGGATATGTTATAATCGATTTGCGCTTCGGGGCCTGTAGCTCAGCGGCAGAGCGCGCGGCTCATAACCGCTTGGTCGAAGGTTCGAATCCTTCCAGGCCCACCACAATTTGGTCGAACGTCCCATCGAGGGATGGTATTCGAATCCTTCCAGGCCCACCTTCCAGCCCACCACAATTTGGTCGAACGTCCCATCGAGGGATGGTATTCGAATCCTTCCATGCCCACCACGATTTGGTTGAACGCCCCATCGAGGGATGGTATTCGAATCCTTCCAAACCCACCTTCCAGCTCATCACGATTTGGTGGGATTATTCAAACGGTACATGGGAATAGGATTAAAATATCATTCATAATATTCCAGTGAGCCAACAATGTTTGAACTTCCGGAATTCATGACCCTGGCAAGGCAAATCAACCAGGTGCTGACTGGTAAAACCGTGCAAAGCGGCAGCCTGGGCAATTCACCGCACAAGTTTGTCTGGTATAACCGCTCACCGGAGGAATTCGCCGCCCTCACTCGGGGGAAAACCGTCGGCGGAGCTTATTCCCGTGCCAAATGGCTTTTCATCCCACTGGAGCCGGGTTATCTTCTCACCTTTGGCGAATGCGGCGGGAAAATTCTGCATCACCCCGCCGGTAAAGCGCATCCGGATAAATATCACCTGTTGATTCGTTTCACCGATGGAAGTTCACTCTCAGCCATGACCCAAATGTGGGGCGCAATGGAATTGTACGAAAAAGGCGCTGAACTGAACCGCCAGTACATCCAGGGGATGCGCACCACTCCGGTGGATTCCGAATTCACCCTGCAATATTTCACCGCCCTGATCAGCGAGGTGGCGGCGGGAAAAAAACGCAGCGTGAAGGGCTTGCTCACCCAGGAAGCCCTGATTCCGGGCTTGGGCAACGCCATTACCCAGGATATTCTCTTTCGGGCGCACCTCCACCCCAAACATCCTGTGGATTCCCTCAACCCATCCGAAATCCAGCAATTGTACAATGCCATTGTCGAAACCGTGAACGAAGTCATCCGCCTGGGCGGGCGCAGCGACGAAACCAACCTGTTCAACCAGCCTGGCGGTTATGCCCGCATCATGGACAGCGGCGCGGTCAGCCGTCCCTGCCCGGCATGCGGGGGCAGCGTGGAAAAAATCCAATACCTGGGCGGCGCCTGTTATTTTTGCCCCATCTGCCAACACTGACCTTTTCATCCCACTCATATCCCCAGCCATTTGTGTTCCTTTTGTTTCATGAAATCCAACGCCAGTCAATTCTCCAGGGCTGGTTTTATAATAAACAATCGGATACTTTCACTGACAAAGTCCTGACATTTATCGTCCCACTCCAGGATTGACCTTGATGAATGGGAACTGTATAATTCTTCCTGGTTTATTATGTGATGAACACCATGCCCCAATCTGATTCACCCAAACCTGATCTGCACCGCTTTGTTGTTGCACCGCGTTCCCAAAACGATCCCCGCTCCAGGGGGTATTTGCATGATGCCCATGCGCTCGGCGTCACCTCCCTGGAGGGCATCCTCTGCATGGACCTTTACTTCATCCAGGGTGATCTGATACCTGGTGAAATTGAATCCCTGGCTGACCGGCTTCTTCACGACCCGGTCACCCAGACGATAAGCCATACCAATCCCGCCGCTGTTGTATTATCAGCGGCGGATTTCATTTCCAACGGGATATGCATCATCGAAGTTGCGCTGCGTCCCGGCGTCACGGATCCAGTGGCGGAGCAGATTGTGCGCGGGGCGCACGTGTTGGGCATCCCCGGTGTACAGGCTGCCTCCACCGGCATGCGGTTTGAATTATGGGGCAGCAGGCTGACTGTTGCAGATTGTCACCTGTTGGCGGAACGCCTTCTTTCCAATTCAGTCATCCAGCGCCATACACTGGGTGAAATCGAACCCTCATTTCCCGCCGCATTCCAATCCTGCAATCTGGTGGAAGACCTGCCCATCCGCAGCCTGGATGACTCCGGACTGCTTGAACTTTCCCTTCACCGCCGCGCCGCCCTGGATTTAACGGAGATGCGCGCCATCCAGGCATACTGCCGGGCGGAAAAACGCGACCTCACGGATATCGAATTCGAGATGCTTGCCCAAACCTGGAGCGAGCATTGCAAACACAAGACCTTCAATGCCCGCATCCAGGTGGAACATCCGGATCAAGAAAAGCCGGGTGTGATTTCCAACCTGTTTCGAGCCACCATCCGGGCTGCAACCGAACAAATCCAGGCGCCCTGGGTGCTTTCAGCTTTTGTGGATAATGCCGGCTTGATCGAATATGACGGCGTCCATGCCCTGTCCTTTAAGGTGGAAACCCACAACCACCCTTCCGCCATTGAACCATTTGGCGGCGCCAATACCGGAATCGGCGGGGTGATCCGCGATATTGTGGGCGTATCTGCCAAGCCGGTGGCTGCCACGGACGTTTTATGTTTCGGTCCCCAGGATGCATCGTTCGATGCCCTGCCGGATGGTGTTCTGCATCCCCGCCGGATTCTCTCCGGAGTTGTGGCAGGCATCCAGGATTATGGAAACAAGATTGGCTTGCCGACCGTTTCCGGCGGAGTCTGGTTTGATCCCGGCTACACCGCCAACCCCCTGGTGTTTTGCGGCTGCCTGGGGATTGCTCCGCGCCAAGCCCACCCCCGCCAGCCCCTCAGCGGTGATTTTATTATCATGCTGGGGGGACGCACCGGACGCGATGGCTTGCGGGGTGCAACCTTCTCATCGATGACCATGGATGTCCAGACAGGTGAAGTGTCCGGCGCCTCGGTGCAAATCGGCGCGCCGGTGGTGGAAAAAGGATTAATTGACGTCATCCTGCTGGCACGCGATCAGCAGTTGTATCACGCCATCACCGATTGTGGAGCTGGAGGGTTGTCCTCGGCGGTCGGTGAAATGTCCTCCGACCTGGGCTGCCGGGTGCAGCTGGACCAGATTCCATTGAAGTACCCGGGACTGGCACCCTGGGAGATCTGGCTTTCAGAAGCACAGGAACGCATGGTTCTGGCAGTCCCCTCCAAGTCCCTCCCCGCCCTGCAGAAATTATGTGACCGTTATGCCGTGGAACTGACCAATATCGGCACATTTGAGGACAGTGGCAGAATCATCGTGAGGCATGCGGATGGTGTGGTGGTGGACCTGGACAACCAGTTCCTGCACCACGGCTTGCCCCAGCGCAGCCTGACTGCCCGCATAGTTCCGCCAACCCCTCCGGCAGGTCAACACTCCACCCAGCCCTGCCCGGAACCGGATTACGCCGCCTGTCTCCTGAAGCTGCTGGAACATCCGAATATCTGCTCACGGGAGGGCATCATCCGGCTGTATGATCATGAAGTCCAGGGGGGGACACTGCTGAAACCGCTCGCAGGTCGTTTCACAAATGCCCCGGCGGATGCAGTCGTCCTGCGCCCGGAAGGAACAGCCGGTGACCAGGCATTGGCTTTGTCGGTGGGAATCAACCCGGAATATGGCAAGCAGGACCCTTACCAGATGGCATTGAATGTCATCGATGAAGCAGTTCGCAACGCGGTTTCCGCCGGAGCCGACCCTGACCGCATATCCATCCTGGATAATTTTTGCTGGGGCGACCCGCTGCGACCGGAAACCCTGGGCGACCTGGTGCAGGCAGCCCTTGGCTGCCGGGATGGCGCAATTTATTTTGGAACTCCCTTTATCTCAGGCAAGGACTCATTTAATAACGAATTCCTCGGCTCGGACGGCAACCGCCACGCCATTCCTCCCACACTTTTAATCTCCGGTCTGGGTTTGCTGGAGGATTACCGGGATGCCGTCAGCATGGATTTGAAAGCCCCTGATGACGCCATCTACCTGGTGGGTGTGTTTGATCCCACATTTGGAGGCAGTCATTATTCCAAAGTGTGCCCTCCGGGGATTGAACCCCCGGCTGAAGGTGTGCCTTCCCTGCACCCGTTCACCCGGCTGGTATACCGGCAGCTTCACACCGCCATGCGCCGGAATCAGGTGAAAGCCTGCCATGACCTGAGTGAGGGCGGACTGGCTGTCTCGGCTGCTGAAATGTGCATTGGCGGGCAGTTGGGGCTGGATCTGGATTTGTGCAGCTTTCAATATTTGGATTTACCCCACATTTTGTTTGGTGAGACCACCGGCTGCCTGCTGGTGGAAGTGCCGCTGGAATCACAGCTTGATTTTTTGGCTGCCTTCAATCGATTGCCCTGCCGGCGGATTGGCACGGTGACGGTGGACAGGCGGCTTGTCATTCATTCCGGTGACCGTCCGGTCATGGAAGCCACTGTTCAATCCCTGCTGGAAGCCTTCCAGCATCCCCTCCAGAATGGTTAATATGTTCACACCCCCCCATGCCCTGATCCTGTTTGCCCCCGGAACCAACCGCGACCTGGATGTTGCCCGGGCATTGGAACTGGCTGGTGC
>CALMHE010000056.1 GCA_937863865.1 uncultured Anaerolineaceae bacterium
GAATGGAAGCGATGCAGATTGCTTTTTTTCGGGCAGTCACTGCATTCTTATTCTTTTTAATCCTCACCATCTGGATTCGTGAACCCTGGCGGATTCGACAATATCGGAAGGCGATCCCCACCCTCATCGGGTTGGGCTTGACCATGGCGGTTACCGCCTCCCTGTATATTTACGCCATCCAGCACACAACGGCGGGAAATGCAGCTCTGCTGGTGAATACCGCACCCATTTACATTGCCTTCCTTGCGCCATTCCTTTTGCATGAAATCCGCCCCCGGTTCGGTTGGATCAGCCTGGCATTGGTAACGGTTGGGGTTGTACTGGTTGTTGGAATTGGGAGACTGCATCTATTTGGCGATTCCCTGAACGGTGTCCTTGCAGGGATCCTGTCGGGGATTACTTATTCATTCGCATTAATGTTCAGCCGGATGTTAAGCGGCAGGGTGTCCGGCTTCACCCAGACATTCTGGTCTGCCGGGATGACAATGCTGGTACTGTCACCCCAGGCGTTGAAAATCCCGATTAATTCAATGATGGACAACCTGCCGTTATTGTTTCCACTGGGGATTATTACGCTGGGACTTTCCAGCATGTGTTATTTTATTGCACTACAGAAACTGAAATCCCAGGTGGTGAGCGTGGTTTCCCTGCTGGAGCCGGTTTGTGGTGTGATCATTGGCTGGGTGATATTCCATGAAATCCTCACATTGCCTGCATTATTTGGCAGCCTGTTGATTCTAACGGGAATCTACCTGGTTACCCGTTAGGCTACAACAAGACAACTGATTTTGGGATTTAATATGCCCAAATCATTGCCATTACCGCGCAGACAGCAGTGATGACCAGGGAAATAACAAAAGTGACCCGTAGAACACCGGCTTCCTCACCAATCCGACCAATTGCTGCAGAAGCGTTCTGTAATTTTGCCGGGGAGATAACCGAAGCCAGACCCCCGCCAATTCCACTGGCGGCAGCGATCAGGATGCCGATGGCACCAATCTTTTCAGCAGTGGTCAGATGCAGGGTGGTTAACATGGCAATGGCGGATGCCTCTGAGCCGCTCACGAAACCAGCCAGCAAACCCAGATAGGGAGCCATCAAAGGATAAAAATGTCCAAAGGCGGCAGATGATGCATTGGCTAATATACTGACCATGTTCTGATTGGGATCAGCCAGAATCCAATCCAAGCCCTTACCGGAGTGGTTGATTACATATGCAATGGCAAAGAAAACAGCGGATGCAAGCATGGGTCGGGGGGCACGTTGAATCCATTTCTTGAGTGAGTCAATCCATTGCCTGCGCGAAGGTTTTAAGAATGGCAAAGCCAAAAAAGTACTGACCAGGATCCAGAAATATGCCTGCCAAAAAAATCGAATCTTTTCCGGGGCACCGGGAATGATCTCAACGGGCATGGCAAGTTTTTGGAAGGTGAGAGAATAAAAGGGCAGAGAAGGCAGGTTGACCAGGGTGGCGAAGAAGGTCAGGATGATCCAGGGTGAAATAGCCACCCAGAGGGGAATGCGTTTCTCAATAACCCGGTCGGCTTCCAGTAAAACATTCCTGTCGTACAGGGGCTTACGCAGTACCAGTAAATATGCCAGCATGATTAAAACAACTCCCACACCCGCCACCACACCGGTGAGGGGGATGAGACCGATGGCGTTCATACCGATGGCAATGAATCCTGCAGTCAGACCGGAAAGCAAGGCTGGAATCAATCCTTTCCAGACCAGTTTCCATTTTCCCACCATCCAGAGCATTCCCAATGCGATGCAGGTGCTGATGACCGGCATGAAACGTGCGAAAAATCCACCCACCTCATTCACCGGTTTACCGACCAGACTGGAAAAGACAACCACCGGCACTCCCAGGAGTGCGTAGGTACACAGGGCGTCATATCCCAGCGCCGGCAGTGCAATGGCAACGAATGATGAATATCCCAGAGCCAGCATGATGGGAGGCAAAATGCTGACGGGAGTGGCTCCCATGGCGGCTAACAGGGTTCCAAAGCCGACATTAACAATCATGATCTGAATGACCTGGTCTTTGGGGGCGATGGTTTTGATCAGGGCTACAATTCGTGACAGGGCACCAGTCTCAACCATGATAAAAATTTGGAAAAGCGATGCGGCTACCATCAAGGTGATGGGGAAGGAAGATACGACACCAGACAGGGAGGCTTTCAAGAGAATATCAAGGGGGGTCTTGAAGTATAACCAGGCTGCCAGCATGGCTGCCAACCAGCCGATGACACCCGCCAGATCAGCGGACATTCTGCGCCACACCAGCAGGATGAGAACGATAAGGATGGGAAATAAAGCGAGGAAAATGGAGAGAAAATTCATGGAGGTGTCCTGGAAGAGGATGGTTGGCTGGGAAGAAAATTATAAATTATTTGGATGCAGGTGGAGAGAAAAGACAATTCTGAATCAATTATTTCAATGACCTTATCAATTTATGATCAATCCGTCAAGTCAAAATGGCATCCGGGCAGTGGCAATGGTTTGGACCATCAGCATGAGAAATGGTAGGCACAGCCGGATATAGGCACCACTCGTGACGACAACCCTTTTATTTTAACATCTTGATATTTAACGATGATAATTGTATAGTAAATTTATCACCAATAAAACCTGCATCGTTTCCCAGCAAAAATTTTAGTCTGATGGTGGTGTAAGATGAAATTGAAAACAGTAATGGTCATCAAGGCTGTGGTTTGCCTGGCATTTGGCATCCCTATTTTGTTCTTTCCGAAATTCCTTTATGGACTATTTGGAGTTGAGCTTGCTGGTGCCGCCACATTCCCCGCCCAACAATATGGGGCATCTTTATTCGGGAACCTGTTTTTAACATGGCTTGGCAGGAATGCAGAGGAGTCGATTGGACGAAGGGCTATCACCTGGGCATTGTTTATCTATGATGCCATTGGTTTTGTGATTACCCTGATTGTGGCATTATCCGGTCAAGCCAATGCCCTCATTTGGGGACCGGTGGTGATATATCTGCTGCTGGCACTGGGTTTTGGCTACTTCCTGATCAAGCCTTCCAAAGCATAAGCAGGAGAAACACACCTGCTTTTTCAATACAAAAATACTGAAAGCCGGCTGGATTAATATCATCATATCAGTCAGGTACTCCCACCTGACCTGTATTGGTATTGTTTAATTAATGCAAAGTACCGGCTACAAAATAACATCACCATGACACATCATTCCCGAGGCGCCATGGTTGGGGGGGTGAACGGAACCAGGTTAACAAATTGTGAGCGTGCAGGGGCTCGAACCCTGAACCAATGGCTTAAAAGGCCACTGCTCTACCATTGAGCTACACGCCCAGCGCAAGACATTTTATCACGCCCTGTTAAGAACGTCAATTCTTTAATAAAACAGGACGCGGTATGATCCGCGTCCCGATTGATTGTTATTACGAATTACCGCCTGCGGGAACCGCCGCGGTCGCCACCCCGGTCATTGCCGCGCCGATCATCGCGCCGTCCGCCGGAACCGCCCGGGCGTCCACCGCGGGAAGGGCGCCCCCCCTCGCTGCTGCGTCCGCCGCGATCGTGAGCCTGAGCTTCCTCGACAGACCAACCTTCCAGCACAGCCTGGCGGGAAAGCCGGATTTTTCCAGCATCATCAATCCCAGTGATCATGACTGTAAGTTCATCACCCATGGAGACCACATCCTCAACCTTGTTGACACGCATGGAATCGAGTTGGGAGATGTGCACCAGTCCATCCGTGCCGGGGAGTATTTCCACAAATGCGCCAAATTCTGTAATCCGCACCACTTTGCCGGTATAAATGCGACCCACCTGTGGAACCTCCACCAGGCTTTCGATCATTTCCCTGGCTTTGGATTCGGCAATCCCATCGATGGCTGCAATGTAGACTGAACCATCATCGTCAATGTCAATCTTGACGCCAGTTTCTTCCTGAATGCCGCGAATGATCTTGCCGCCTGGTCCAATAATGGCACCAATTTTATCCACCGGCACCTTCAAAATGGTGATGCGGGGGGCATGAGGTTTTAATTCGGGGCGGGGTGTGGGAATCACCTCGAGAATTTTATCCATGATGAAAAGGCGGGCTTCCCGTGCCTGTGCCAGTGCCTTGGACATGATCTCAGGTGTGATGCCCTTGATTTTGATATCCATTTGCAGGGCAGTGATTCCACTTGTGGTACCCGCCACCTTGAAATCCATATCGCCAAGATGATCTTCCAAGCCCTGGATATCGGTCAGGATGGTATAGCGGTCATCTTCCTTCACCAAGCCCATCGCCACACCGGTGACCGGGGCTTTAATGGGGACTCCGCAATCCATGAGTGCAAGCGTGGATCCGCAGACAGACGCCATGGATGACGAGCCATTGGACGCAAGTACTTCGGAAACCAGGCGTAATGTATAGGGGAACTCCTCTGCCGGGGGAATGACAGGAGCTAATGCCCGTTCCGCCAGAGCGCCGTGACCAATCTCCCTTCGAGAGGAGCCGCGCAGCGGTTTTACTTCCCCGGTGCTGTAGGGGGGGAAGTTGTAGTGGTGGATATAGCGTTTGGTATCGTTGGGGGATAAATTATCCAATTCCTGGGCTTCCCGGGGGGTGCCGAGGGTTGTCAGGGTGAGCACCTGGGTTTCTCCACGAGTGAACAAACCGGAGCCATGGGCGCGCGGTGAGATGTTCACTTCACACCAGATGGGACGGATCTCCGTTGGAGTACGTCCATCCGGACGTTTACCATGATCCACAATGCGGCTGCGAACCACCCGCCGGTAGGTTTCATCAAATGCCTGCCTGATGGCTGGTTCAAGTGTCAGGTCTTCACCAGCCAGGGAGGAAATAATTTCCTCCTGCAGGGTTTCAATTGCCTGATTGAGGCTTGCCTTGTTCTGGGGGGAATCCAGGATTTCATTAAAACGGCTTGTTGCCTGACTGCCGACCTGCTGGAGGATGGCAGAATCAAGCGGGAAGGTTTGGACTTCACGCTTGGGTTTGCCAATTTCAGCCGCCATTTTCATCTGCAATTCAACCAGGGACTGGATGGACTGGTGCCCGATCATGAGCGCTTCCACCATCACGTCCTCTGAGATTTCGTTGGCACCGCATTCCACCATCAGGATGGCATCGCTGGTGCCGGCAATCCGCAAATCGAGATCTGATTCTTCCATTTGCTGGAAGGTGGGGTTGATGATAAATTCACCCTCGACGCGTCCAACACGCACTGCGCCAACCGGTCCAGCCCAGGGAATGTCCGAGATCATCAATGCGGCTGATGCCGCATTGACAGCCAGGATATCAAGTGGATTTTCCGGATCAGCGGAGAGTGAGAACATGATAACCTGAACGTCATTGCGAATATTGCTGTCGAAGAGAGGGCGAATGGGGCGGTCAGTCAGGCGGGCAACCAAAATGGCGGCCTCGCCGGGTCGGCGCTCCCGGCGGGGATGAGAACCGGGGATGCGTCCGCCGGCGTACAACCGCTCCTCATAATGCACGGTGAGGGGGAAG
>CALMHE010000057.1 GCA_937863865.1 uncultured Anaerolineaceae bacterium
ATGCAGCACCACGGTCAACCCGTCAATTTTGGGCTCCACCACAAATCCTGAAAGTTCCACCCTCTTATCCAATTTTCGGATTCGATCAAACCAGGCGCGAATATCATCAGCATTAAATCCATTCGCCAGGCTTAAGATGGCAGCCGGATGCTTTACTTTTTTAAATTTATCCTCCGGAACACTTCCTGCGCGCTGCGATGGAGAATCTGGCTTTACCCATTCTGGATGCCGCCCTTCAATTTCACGCAAGCGGACCACCAGTCGATCGAATTCCGCGTCGCTGATGACCGGTGAATCCAAAACGTGATATCGATGATTGTGGTAATTAATTTCTTTAATCAGAGAGATATATTCTTGGAAAAGTTGATCTTCAATCATGCCATAATTATACGCAAATCCCACCCTGCCTGGTGAATTTTTCCAGGGGGGAAAGAATCAGGCTTACTTGTATCGGATCGGCTGGGGAGCCTTCCCGCGCAGGGATGGCACTCCACAGGAGGGATTCCCAATCAGGTTTTCCTTTTCCCAATCCGGCAAGGCTTCACGTGCCTGATCCCGCAGAGTATTCACACCATTGAAAAATTCCCGCATCATCACCATCAGCAGATACCGGTTCCGGGGGTCTGAATCAAGCTTTTCATCCTTCCACCATCCCGGTTTGAAAACACCCGCAACTGCCATAAAAATCATTTCCTTCCAAAGACCGATTTCCACAGGCAATCCAAAATCAAATAAAAACCTTTTTTTATCCAAACTCAAATTAAATAATTCGATCATGAAGCGGTACTGCATTTGGGAAAGTTTGTTGAATTTTTTCTGTGCAATGATCGAGGATTTTCCCAAAGCAATCCTCTGATTGTATTCACTCAATGAAAATGAATTGACATATAATGTTCCATCCAGGTAGCTGAACGAACCTGATCCCACCCCCACATATTCCTCAGTTTCAACGATATATTCATCAATCATGGTTTCTCCCTTGCGGGAGTAAGTCCAGGCAGAGCGCGGTTGATAAACCGATGCCAATTCCTGATTGATAATTTGATAAAACCCGGCTTCACGGGATGGATCCACCCTGCCCACTGATCGTGCCATCGCAATCTGCACAGAGGGTGAACTCATTAATGGATAAAACGTTGTCTGGTCAGCCCCTGATTCAATAATACATTGAATGTCATGGCGGAGAATATCTTCCGTCTGGCTGGGGAAATTAAATATCATGTCCACATTTAATGACGGAATGGTTCCAACCGCACTCTGTATCCTTTCCAGGATTTGAGCTCCGGAACCATATTTCTCATACCGCCGCATTTGCCTCAATAATTCATCGTCAAAACTCTGTACTCCCACAGACAACCGGTCCACCCTGCCTGCCAGCGGTAAAAGAATTTCAGGAATCAGGTGATTTGGATTGGTTTCAGCGGATACATCCTGGATTTGTAACAAATCCTTCGCCAAATCAATGGTCCGAACCAGTTCGTCAATCAGGATTGTAGGCGTCCCTCCACCGATATACATGGATTGAAAGGAATACCCCTGGTCCGCCACCATTCGGATTTCTTCCCGCAGGTTTTGAAAATATTTCCTGGCAAGATCCGGGTTGAATACGTACCGGTTGAAGGAACAGTAGGGGCACAAGCTCTCACAAAAAGGGACGTGGACATATAAAACATAAGTGTGTCCTTTTTGAGGTGCAATGATTCGATCCATATGAATGGGAGTCAACCGCAACTCTTTCCCGATCATCAACCGAAGGACCCTGGTCAACGCACCTCCCATGCCAACCTGAAACATCTGATTCAATGATGGAAACTTTGTAAATTGTTTTTCTGTAATGGCGGGAGTGATCCGTTTCATGAAAATTAATTACTCGCAAGCAATGATATTTTTAAGTACAATCCGTTGATTATACATCCAGGTCGAAAAAAAGAGAAAGAATCAATCCTAATTTCATCCATTAAAGCAGGTTTATATTGAATTGAAATCATTCCAATTGTCATATCCCGGCTATAATAACGGTATCCCGGGTATAAAGAAAAGAACATGAAACCACATCCATTGAACTTCCAATACTTTCCAACTGAAACCTACGCTCAAGCCACCAGGAGAATTGAAGAACTCCAATCCAGAGATTCAGAAGACATTCCGTCTGTATCACAAACCATTTTTATGACCCAGGGGGGAAGAACGGACTGGGTGGTGGTATGGTTTCATGGATATACCAGCAGTCCATTTCAATTCAAACAGCTCGGGGAAATATGTCATCAGTTGGGAGCCAATGTATTAATTCCACGCGTTCCCTACCATGGTCAACTGGATCCATATACAAATGAAACCCGGCACCTCACTGCCAGAAAAATGCGTCAATGCGTTAATGAAGCAATCGATATCGCCACCGGTTTGGGAGAAAAAATATCAATCGGGGGATTGTCCATGGGCGGCGTGATGACGATTTGGGCTGCCCAGTTTCGAACTGAAGTGGATGTTGCTGTCCCCATTTCTCCAGCCCTGGGTTTTGAAATCATACCTGGCACACTCACCCCGTTGGCAGCAGAATTATTTCGTTTCCTTCCCAATCTTGACCGCTGGTGGGATAAAAACAATCCAACTGCCGATCCGACCCGTCCCCATACTCATGCCAGAATATCAACCCGAGCCCTTGCCAACATTCTTTGGTTGGGATTGCATGCCCGGCGTCAAGCCTGTAAGAAACCACCCGCGGCAAGACAAATCCGGATGGTTTTAAATGAAAATGATCATGTCGTGAATAATCAATATATTCTCAGCATGATGGATTTATGGAAAAATAAATCCAAATCTGTCCATACGTATTCATTCAATGATACCCATTCTTTACCTCATGACATCGTCGATCCAACCAATCCGAAGCAAAATATCGAATTGGTTTATCCAGTCCTGATAAATCAGATCCAAGGGATTCCTTGATCCCCGTCCAACAAAATAACCAATTTACAAAAAGAAAAAGTCATGCCAACAAAATCATCAACCATCATCCCCCAAGATATCGCACAGCTTCCAGCTCCGGGTTGGAACATTCCATCATCTTTTCTCTTTTCACCAGACAACAATCAAATCACATATCTATACAGCCCTGGCAGAAACTTGATTAATCATCTGTATGGTTTTTCAATTGAAACTGGAGAGACTCGGGAACTGGTAGCGCCCGGTTACAGCGGTGCAACCGAGGATAATCTATCACCGGAAGAAAAATTACGGCGGGAACGTCAGCGCCAGATGGCTCTGGGCGTCTCACAATATTTTTGGGCAAACAAAACACCCAAATTGATCCTTCCCCTCCAGGGTGGAATATTCATCCTGGATGAGCCCGACCAACCCATACGTCAATTGGTGGACGGCAGCCAGTCCCCCGCACTTGATCCTCAAATTTCTCCTGACGACCAATGGGTGGCTTATGTCCAGAAAGAAGAATTACATGTCATGCCGATCTCCGGCGGTGAACCCCGACAGTTGACCTTCGGAGCTGGTGAAAGCGGGAAAACACACGGATTGGCGGAATATATCGCCCAGGAGGAAATGGCGCGCAGCCATGGTTTTTGGTGGTCACCTGACAGCGGGTCGATTGCATATACAGAAGTCGATGAAACTCATATTCCCGAATTTACCATTGTGCACCAGGGACAATCAAAAATCGAGGATGTTACCCGTGATGCCATCCGTTACCCATTTGCTGGTCAACCCAATGCCATTGTCCGCCTTGGGGTTGTAAATTGCCAGGATGGTTCGACAACCTGGCTTGACCTCGGTGAAGAGACTGATCAGTATATTGCCCGTGTCAATTGGGCACCTGATGGACAACTGGTTGTCCAGGTGGAAAATCGTGAACAAACCAGCCTGGAATTAATTCTATTCAATCTCAAAAAAGGCTCCAGATCGACTCTCCTTGTGGAGAAAAGTGATACCTGGATCAATTTACATGACCTGTTCCTGCCCTTGAACGGATTTGGTAAATCTGGTGAACCCGGCTTCATCTGGGCGTCTGAACAAACCGGTTACCGTCACTTATATCTATATGATGGCATCGGAAAACTGATCCGTCCATTAACATCAGGAGAATGGATGGTGGATTCCGTCGCGGCAGTTGATCAGGAATCTCAAATGGTGTATTTTGTTTCCACCTGTGAATCCCCCCTCGAAGCCCATCTTTATGCAGTCTCTTATATAGGAGAAGAACCCAGGCAAATTACAAACCAATCCGGCATGCACACCGTCATTATTGATCGGGAAAAAACCAAATATATTGATATTTGTCACTCCACCCAGAATCCACCCCGGATCACCCTGAGATCACTGATGGATAACAGTGAATTGGCGGTTTTATTCAATGAGGTTGACCCTCGAATTGATCAATTTCACCTTGCTCCTCCCGCATTGGTGAAGTTCACGAACCGGACAGGAACGACTCTTTATGGCGCCCTCTATTTGCCCCCCAAAGAGTACGGTGAGGATCCTCACCCACTCGTCATCCTGGTTTACGGTGGACCACACGCCCAAATGGTCAGCAATGGTTGGAATATGACCAGTAATTTACGGGCTCAATATCTGCGCAGTCTTGGTTTTGCGGTATTTATCATGGATAACCGGGGATCAGCCCGGCGCGGTTTGGAATTTGAAGGCGCCATCAGGCATAATCTGGGTCATTTGGAAGTGGAGGATCAGGAGGATGGTATTTACTGGCTGCTAAAACAGAATTACACCAGACCGGGTCAGGTGGGTATTTGCGGATGGAGTTATGGAGGATATATGGCAGCCCGCTGTCTTGCCAGTTCATCTGGTTTATTTACGGCTGCTGTGGCTGGAGCTCCTGTAACCGACTGGGATGGTTACGACACCCATTATACCGAGCGTTATATGGGCACTCCGCTCACCAACCCTGCAGGTTATCAGGCAGGCAGTCTGTTGAACTCCACCGATGGAATCAATGGGAAATTATTAATTATTCACGGTTTAATTGATGAAAATGTGCATTTCCGTCATACCGCCCGTTTCATCC
>CALMHE010000058.1 GCA_937863865.1 uncultured Anaerolineaceae bacterium
CAGATCGGCGGTCCTTCCGGCGGCTGCATCCCGGCTGAACATCTGGATGTACCGGTGGATTACGAATCCCTCACCTCGCTGGGAGCCGACGATGGCTCCCAGCGAGGTGAGGGATTCGTAATCCACCGGTACATCCAGATGTTCAGCCGGGATGCAGCCGCCGGAAGGACCGCCGATCTGTGCCGCCTTGAAGCTGAGCCCGCCGGGGATGCCGCCGCCAATCTTATAGATCAGGTCGCGCAGCGAGATGCCCATGGGAACCTCCACCAGACCGGTGTTGTTGATCCGACCCACAACCGAGAAGATCATGGTGCCCTTGCTGGTGGCGGTACCGATGCTGGCAAACCAGTCCGCCCCATTTGCCAGGATGAGCGGCACGGAAGACCAGCTCTTGACATTGTTGATATTGGTGGGTTTGCCCCACAAGCCGGATTGAGCCGGGAAGGGCGGGCGGGGGCGGGGTTCGCCAATGCGCCCCTCGATGGAGGCGATGAGGGCGGTTTCCTCACCGCAGACGAATGCACCGCTGCCCAGTTTGATGTTGACATTGAAATCAAAATTGGTGCCCAGGATATCCTTCCCCAGCAGACCATACTCCTGCGCCTGCTCGATGGCGCACTGAAGGTGTTTGACCGCCAGCGGGTATTCGTTGCGAATGTAGACAAAACCCTGATGCACCCCCATGGCATACGCCCCAATGATCATCCCCTCCAGCACGCGGTGGGGGTTGCCCTCCATGATCGAGCGGTCCATGTAGGCGCCGGGATCGCCCTCGTCGGCGTTGCACACGATGTAACCGGAGCCGGTCGCCTGCACATTGCGGCGGCAAAGCTCCCACTTGGTGGCAGTGGAAAAGCCCGCCCCGCCGCGCCCGCGCAAGCCCGCCGCCCGCACCTCGGAGATCACCTGTTCCGGGGACATGCTTGAAAGGACCCGCGCCAGTGCGGCATACCCCCCGGCAGCGATATATTCCTCAATTTGCAACGGGTCGAGGTTCCCGTTAAGGCTGAGAATCAGCCTCATTTGATTTTTATAAAAGGGGACCTCATCCTCCCGGGCAATCATCTCACCGGTTTGTGGATCCCTGTAAATCAAGCGCTCCACCACCCTGCCGCCCAAAATGGTCTCCCGCACAATCTCCGGTACATCCTTCACCTGCACATGGGTGTACATGATGCCCTGCGGGCGGATCACCACCAGGGGACCCTTTTCGCAGAAGCCGTGGCAGCCGGTCACTTTCACCTGGTATTCCAGAAGGGAGTCGGCGCCCTGGTCCTGCAGCTCCTGGCGAAACGCCCCCCAGACCTGCTCCGAGCCGTACACCCGGCAGCCCGTCCCGCCGCAGACCGTTACGGAGGGGCGGGAGCCGTTCCCCCCGGTCACCATTCGCTCCCGGATCCCCGCCAGTTCACTCGCTGATGCCAGCCTGGTCATTCCCAGCCTCCTTCTCGGAACGCAGCAGCCGCTTGAGCAGGGTATCCACCTTGGGTACGGTCATCTGCCCCGAATATTCGCCGTCGGTGACCACAATGGGACCCAGGGCACAGGCACCCAGGCAGTTGACCGTCTCCAGCGTGAAGAGATGATCACGGGTGGTTTCACCGGCGTGGATGCCCAGTTTGCTCTCCAGCCGGTCCAGCACCTGCGGGCTTCCGCGCACATGGCAGGCGGTGCCCATGCAGACATGCATGCAGTGTTTGCCCTTGGGTTTCAGGCTGAAGGCATGGTAAAACGTGGCGACACTGTATGCCTGTGAAAGCGGCACGCCCAGCGTCTCGGATGCCAGGATGAGCGCTTCAGCGGGCAGGTAGCGGTAACGCGCCTGGATCTCCTCCAGGGCGGCAATCAGCGATTCCTCGTTTGCCGCCGCCTGGGTGAGAATTTCATGGATCTCGCTGATGGAAATTTCCATAAACACTCCTTGTGGTGGAGAAGTTGATGGGAAATGGATTGCCGGCAAGGGTTGGGAAGGGATGATAACAAACACACCGCGCCGCAGCCAGCCGGTGTAATATCAATGTAGCACGCGGCGCGTGATGGACGCATGAAGGAACGGGAAA
The DNA here is from genome assembly GCA_937863865.1 of uncultured Anaerolineaceae bacterium. Classification (GTDB taxonomy): domain Bacteria; phylum Chloroflexota; class Anaerolineae; order Anaerolineales; family Anaerolineaceae; genus CALMHE01. The sequence goes on from CALMHE010000058.1 coordinate 2,061, forward strand.
GGAATGTGAAGGCTGCGTGAAAAAAGCAGCCTACCAGATGCCCGGGATCAGAC
>CALMHE010000059.1 GCA_937863865.1 uncultured Anaerolineaceae bacterium
GTGTACAATAGCGGCAATAGGTTGCACATTGAGTGGTGACAAGCATCAAAACACGATCAGGGTAGCGATGAACCAAACCCGGGACCGGGGAGTGGCGGTCTTCGGCAAGTGAATCCTCCATCATACCGGTGAATGGGGAGATTTCTTCCGCCTGGGGAATGATTTGTTTGCGGATGGGATCATCCGGGTCGTCAGGGTCAATCAAGGAAACAAAATAAGGTGTGACATCCACCCGGAATAAATTTTGAGAACTCAATGCTTTACGTTCGGTTTCAGTCAAAATAAGGATTTTTTCAAAATCCTCGACCGTATTCAGACGGTGGCTGAGTTGCCAGCGCCAGTCGTTCCATTTTTCATCCGGAACATCAAGAAAAACAGAAGCTCGTTTGGAAGGGAAGGGTATTGGGCTCATAAAATAATCCTAATTATTGGTAAATTTGGAAGGTCATACTGTAATTTGTAAATAATTATTGATGTCGTATCCGGTGATGCCAGTAATCATCATCCCCATCCGGATGTGAAGAAATCAATAATAATATGGGGGATCATGATCAGTTCGAAAGAAACCTAAAATGACGGTTACCGGGAGCTGGTCAATCATAACGTAATTGTAATGAATACCTGCCATCCGGTCAACCGATATTGTTAATAATTTGTCAGAACTTCCCTCACTGCATTGACTTCAAATTTCGGGCATGTTATGATAATCCCCGGATGTTTAGCAGTCAGAAGGTTGGATTGCTAAAATGAGGTTGAGATGGAATCGTTGACTGAACGCCAAAAATTTATATTAACCCTGGTGATCCATGATTTCACCCGGAGTGCGACTCCAGTCGGGTCCCAACACCTGGTAACGCGTTATCACCTGGACATGAGTCCTGCAACGGTTCGCAACGAGATGGCGGTATTGACGGAGCTGGGTTATTTACGGAAGCCGAGCAAGGTGGCAGGCAGTGTCCCCACGGAGGAGGGTTATCGTTTCTTCGTCGGGCGGTTGCTTCGCGATACTGAATTGCCGGAACCGGAACAGCGTACCATCAGTCATCAATTCTCCCAGATGCCACAGGATATGGGGCAGTGGGTTCGTTTGGCGGCTTCGGTATTGGCATATCAGGCTCGGGCCGTTTCGTTGGTCACAGCACCTCATCCAATGGATGTCCGCCTGAGGCACCTGGAATTGATCTCCACCCGGGGGCGGGAAATCCTGATGATTGTTGTCCTGACAGGCGGAGATGTACGCCAGATCATGATCACAAGTGAAAATCCCATCCCGCAAGACCAACTGTCTGCGATTGCTCAACGGTTGACACACCGGATGCAAGGCAGCGATCTTACTTCCATGCGAGTGTCGGCAATGGAATTAAACGGATTTGATCAAATTGTTGCTTCCAGCCTGGTGGAGGAAATGGAAGATGTGGAACGATCCACCACTGGCGAGGTGTTCCTTGATGGCGTCAGCCATGTGCTTGCTGAACCAGAATTTGCCGGTTCTGAGGATGCCTTGCGGGCAATTCATTTACTTGAGGAACGCTCACTTTTCCAGGATCTATTAGCACGCACCATGTTGAGTGAACATATTGGGGGAGTTCAGGTATTAATTGGTGGGGAGGGGGCAAGGGAAGAATTACGACCTTTCTCCATGGTTCTGGCAAATTACGGTGCCCCGGGTTTATTAACCGGTACGCTGGGTGTGCTTGGACCCATGCGAATGTCATACGGACGATCCATTTC
>CALMHE010000060.1 GCA_937863865.1 uncultured Anaerolineaceae bacterium
GAGACGGGTGACATATGGGACGCAGTACTCATGATCTGCTCTTGCTGTGAATGATGCAATGAATGCAATGCGATGTCACCCAGGCTGATCGAATGCTGATCATCGAAAATGGCACATCCGTCAGCCAATCGAATATCATTGACACCGGCATTAACACCTTTTTCTTCAAGTATGAGGGCAGCACGCTTTTTTATTTGTAAAGCAACTTCTTCAGCTGCCTTGACAACTGCCGCCCCGGATATATAGGTTGTACTGGAGGCATAGGCTCCTTTGTCAAAAGGCGTAAAATCTGTGTCTGATGAGTAAATTATTACATCGTCCACCGAGACCCCAAGTACTTCCGCCGCCATTTGGGCGAGAACAGTGTCAGATCCCGTGCCAAGGTCTGTAGCCCCCACAAGCAAATTGAATGATCCATCATCATTCATCTTAAGGCTGGCTGCACCCATGTCAAGATAAGGAATTGCAGTTCCCTGCATAACCAAGGCTATGCCAATACCACGGCGAAGGTGGGGAAACCCGGGAACAATCCGCCAATTTTTATTATTAAATTTCATTTCCCAATTGATTGCTGCTTTTCCTTGGGCAACACATTCATCCAAACCCACTGTCTGAATAATCTCCGGTTTTGGTTCGCGCCCCTCGCTCCAGGCAGTACTAAATGGGTGTAATTCTCCTGCACGAATGGCATTTTTGAGCCGAAATTCAATCGGATCGATACCCAACTCGCGGGAGATTTTTTCCATATGTCTTTCCACCGGCCAATAACCTTGAGGAACACCATAACCGCGATATGCACCTGCCGGGGGATGGTTTGTATATACCACATCCGCATAAAAACGGATATTCGGGCTCTTCCGATATTTTCCATCACCAACATACAATGCCATTGATTTATGACCGGTATTTCCAGCAACAGTTAATGCATGACAGCCATATGCACCTGTATCACTGATGACATGCATGGAATTGGCGGTTATTGTTCCATCGTTTTTAACCCCGGTTTTCATTTTAATAATCATTGGGTGTCTTGAACGCGCAGAAACAAATTCTTCTTCACGTGTATATTCAAATTTTACAGGTCTTCCAGTGGCGATCGTTAAATGAGCTGCCACATCTTCGATTAATATTTCCTGTTTTCCTCCAAATCCACCCCCAATTCTCGGTTTGATGACCCGAATTCGCTTAATTGGCAAGCCTAATACTGGAGCCAGGATTCGCCTGACATGAAATGGTACCTGGGTACTGGTTCTTATCACCAAACGATCGTCTTCGTCCCAATAGGTGATGACAACATGAGGTTCAATATGGGCTTGTTGAACTTTGGGTACTTCATATTCTTCTTCAAATATTTTGTCTGCTTCGGCAAATCCCGTATCAACATTTCCAATATCGATGCGGATTTCTGCAGCAAGGTTCTTTTTGGGGTCTGATCCAGCAAAATTTACATATTCAGATTCAGAATGAATACAAACCGCACCAGGTTTCATTGATTTCCTTGGGTCAAGTATGCATTCCAATGACTCGTATTCGACATCAATTAGGTCAAGTGCTGCTTTCGCAATTTCTTCATTCTCTGCTGCAACAAAAGCCACCCGATCACCTACAAATCGGACCCGATCATCCAATGAAAAGGTATCAAGTGGACCAGGAATTGGATCAGATTGACCGGCGGTCGAAAAGACCACGCGTGGAATATCTTTATATGTCAAAACAGCTGCCACACCAGGCAATTCTTTTGCTTTGGATACATCAATCCGTTTGATCCGGGCATGGGCAAGTGGACTCCACAACACTTTTGCGATCAACATTCCCCGCAATTCAATATCAGCAGAAAATGCCGGTTTTCCCTGTACCAGTTTTGCGCCATCGACCTTGATTTCTGGTTTTCCAATCTGTGACCTGGGTTCTGATTTGGATACTGTCCAGATTTGTGGAATTACTTGTGTCGCTGCTGTAGTTTGACCCGATGATTCATCTGCTTCGAAACCAGATTTATTTGTTTGTCCATCTATGATAGGCAGATATGGATTTACCTCAGACTCGAGTGGTGCTACAGGTTCACCACGCAGATATGCTGCGGCGCGTAATACTGCCTGGATTGGTTTTACGTATCCCGTACAACGGCATAATACGCCTGACAAGGCTTCTCTTATTTGTTCTTCCGTTGGCGATTCTTCTTTTTCCAGAAGGGCTTTTGCTGCCAGTACCATTGCTGGAGTACAGTATCCACATTGGATAGCCCCGACATCCAAAAACGCCTGCTGTATGGGATGTAAACCTTTACTTGATTTCCATCCATGTTCAGGATGTTCACCCATTCCTTCTATGGTTTCGATTTTTCGGTTGTTTACCGTCACAGCCAGAATCGTGCAGGAATTGACTGGTTTTCCATCCAGAAGGATTGCACATGCGCCACACTCACCATTTTTACACCCGCCATTTTTAGTCCCGAAGTATCCATATCTCCTCAATACCTGCAGTAACGTCTCCCCCACCTGGATATCCCACTCCTGCTGTTGGTCGTTTATGATTGGATGGATGATCATGGCTTCCTTATTCATCTTTGTATAATCGTTTAATTAGGAAATCAGAAATGGAGAGTAGATATTCGTGGTCCAATTTTGAGGCAATATATTGGCTATGCGCACTTTGAATGAATTGTTTGGCTTTCTCGGGAGGGATGTATCCTTCCGATACTAAAAATGGCATTTTTGTTGCCCCGCCCATCGCCAGCCGAACTCTTCCATTTTTCCAAAATCCTGCTGCTACAATCAAACTTGGTACATCACCCGGGGTCCGTTCGATGGTTTCCCATCGCACATCCACCTCAGATGAAATCGTGACTTGAGTAATAAGTAATCCAAAATATTTTCGATCCGCTGTAATCAGCCAATCATAATAAGCAATGTCCTTACATCCAGGCAACCAGGTCATTTGCGCATCGGATGCCAATAGGCATGTCGATATCAGCGATTGTCCGTGCGACCTTATCAATGTTCCACCGAGTGTTGCTGTGTTGCGGATATGTAAATTTGTCTCTCGTTTCACACCGTCTCGAAAATAACTCGGGATTTCTTTATTTTCATATATTTGTTGAAGTGTGGTCGTCGCTCCAATCGATATTTGATCATCATTGATATTGATGTAATTTAAACCAAGATTAATCAAATCCACGACTGCTATGTTTTTCCGGCTTGGTTGGCTTAATGTTGTTCCGCCTCCCATTGGCACCGTGATTGGTGTTGATCTGCCCAGTAAGTTGAGGGCATCCTCAACGGTTTCCGGTCGGTGATATTCGATAATCATTGGGCACCTTTTCTCTTTTTCCTATGTTTGCGAAAATGTGTCAATTAATAATTTTACATCACCGCCCACAGGATAAAGAATAGGACATGTGCATCCATTCTTTTTGTATTCAGCTACTTTCGCCCTTGCCTCATCCGGGGTTCCGGAAGCGGTAATTTTTAAAATCAAATCTTCAGGGACAAGATGTTTTGCTTTCTGAATCTGCTCATGGGTTGCCGGCCATCCAAGAATGGATTGAATCTTGTTGACAATTTCTTGGGAGACGCCGGAAGCCTTTGCAATATGAGGTTGTTGAGCCAGATATTGTGTTAAAAGTTCGCGGGTTGAGTCAATTGCCTTATCATGATCCATATCAACAGAACAGACGATCAGTTGTGGGCGATCAATCTGATCCAATGTACGACCGGATTTTTTGGCTCCATTTTCCAAAAGCTCAAGTGCCTTTTCATTATAAACCGGTGGTACACAATAATTCAGTACAGCACCATCAGCAATTTCTCCCGTCATTTCCATCATCAAATCACCGGTGGCGCCAATAAATATAGGCACATTTCGTGGTTCTCTTCTGCCGTGAACGACATCCAATTCAATTCCATCAACATGCACGAATTCACCATGGAATGTGACCCGTTCCATATTTAATAATCGTCGTAAGGTGGTCACAGTTTCTCGCATTGCCAACAGTGGTTTTCTGCGTTCAATCCCAACATTTTTTGCCAGAGGATCCCACCAGGCACCAATCCCACAAATAATCCGATTGGGAGCAAGATCATCCAAAGTTAAAAAGGTAGCCGCAAGCAAACCAATGTTGCGGGTCCAATTGTTAATCACTCCTGATCCAACTTTGATCCGCTCGGTGACTGCTGCATACGCAGCCATCGGTACAATGGCATCCCGGACCAGTCTGCTCTCCGCCTGCCATACTGCTTCAAATCCATGATTTTCTGCATACCGGACATAATCCAATCCATCCCGCAAATCATGAGCGTCCTGCAAGTAAAGTGCAACTCGTTGGTTCATGTTTATTGCCTTTCTGTTTACAAATCCACCCGCATAGCTTGAATTTCTTTCAATAATTCTAGATCCTCCGGCAGGTCAAGGTCAAGCGAAAGTGCCGGCAATTGACATATTTCCAGCCGCATTCCCTGTTTTTTTGCCTGGGCAATATGTTTTTGACAGGATCCAGGACCATAACTGTATTCAATTTTACCTGCTGGACTGACATATAAGGCATTGGTTCCATCCATCCTTCGATCTGGTGCGATCACCATGACCGGTGGAGGTTCAGCCAGTTGAATAATTTTCTCAATATCCTGTGAGGTAATAAGCGGGAGATCAGCTGGCAATACCAGTACATCATGCACAGAATGAATCTTGGCGACTGCAGTCGCCCTTTTTAACGCCGTATTTAAATTCGGTCGTCCGTCTTCCTGAACTGTACGCGCTCCATATTCTCTTGCCAACGATAAAGCGGCTGTATCCCGGCTGACAACCAAAATTTGATCAATCCTATCAATGCTCTTTAAAGTTAATAACATGTTCCCAAGCATTGAGTAATTGAGAACTGCCCTCTCATCCTCTGTCAACACAGACGATAATCTGGACTTGCCTCTTCTAAGTGGTTTTACTGGAATTATTGCCCAAAGGGTCATTGAATTTTTCTTGTTCTATTTGTTTGTAAAATTTTATTACCTCAGATGCTAGACGCGCCCGATCCTTTTCATCTCGCATCGTTATATCAGTCGATACAACCATTATACCCCAGCCCTCAATTGCAGCCATCTGATCACAATCTTCTTTGTCAATTACAATTCCTGTAGCGATATGTTTATAATGATAAGCTACTGCAGCTGCCGATGGATTAATCCCCATTTCCAGATACATTTTCGCCGCTGGTCCCCGAAATGCTTTGTCTCCTTTTACGGGCGATATGACAATTGTTATTTTTTCTCGAATGGCTTTCCTGATTCCAGGGACATTTAAAATTGGCTGAATGCTGACCCAGGGATTGGACGGACCAATAACGACAATATCAGCATCATGGATTGCATCCAATACGCCTGGCACAGGTTGGGATTTTTCAATGTTATGAAAATCAAATCCTGCCACAGCTGGACGACATCCCAAACGGACAAAGTAATCCTGAAAATTTAATACTTTGTCATCATTCGTTTTTACAAGGGTCGGTACCGGATCATTCGTCACAGGATAAACTTGATATGGAATATTATGATGTTTACAAAAATAACTGGTCACCTCTGACAAGGTCATCCCATCCTGTAACATTCTCGTTCTTAATAGGTGCCAGCCTATATCTTTATCGCCCAAGTGAAACCATGCAGGTCCTCCCAACCCGGATATGGTTTCAAGAGCATTCCAAGTTTCATCCTTTCTTCCCCATCCCGTTCCTGAATTTGCCAATCCTGCCAGTGTATAACAGACTGTATCCAGATC
>CALMHE010000061.1 GCA_937863865.1 uncultured Anaerolineaceae bacterium
CTACCAAATCGTCAAAGTTGCGAACCCCAATCCCGCATTCATAGCCGGTCCGGACTTCGCGCACATCATCCTTCTCATGTTTCAGGCTTGAAATATCACCGGTAAAGATGATCTCGTTATTGCGCCTGACACGCGCCTTGCCGTTGCGCCGGATTTCACCCTGGGTGACCTTGCATCCGGCAATATTGCCAATGCGCGAGATGTGGAACACTGCCAGTACATCCGCCTGACCAACCGTCACCTCCCGGATTTCCGGTTCCAGCATGCCCTTCAGGGCTTTCTCAACATCCTCAATCATCCGATAGATGATTTCATAAGTCCGGATGGAGACACCCTCGGCTTCAGCCAGGCGCCTGGCAGGCGGATCCGCCTGTACATTAAACCCGATGATGATGGCTTTGGACGCCGCAGCCAGCATGACATCGTTTTCACCGATATTCCCGGCTTCGGCATGCAGGATATTGATGGATATTTCCTCGCTTCCCAGGTCATTCAGGGAGGTCACAATCGGTTCCAATGATCCCTGGACATCCGCCTTGATGATCAGACGCAATTCACGTTCCTCACCGGATTGCACCTTGCTGAAGAGTTCCTCCAGAGTGGCTTTGGGTGTCCCGGCTCGGGTCTCCTGTTGCTTTAATTTTCGTTCGGCAACGATTTCCCGGGCAATTTTTTCATTTTGTGCCACTTCAAAGATGTCGCCTGCCTGGGGAACGTCATTCAAACCCATAATCTGCACCGGGCATGAAGGACCTGCCTTGTGTATCTTCTTGCCCCGGAAATCGAACATGGCGCGGATGCGTCCACAAGAGGTGCTGGCAATCACGACATCACCCATCTCCAGAGTGCCGTTTTGGACAAGCAGCGTGGCGACCACACCCTTGGAACGGTCCACCTGGGCTTCGATGACAGTGCCGATCACCCGTCCCTTTGGATTGGCACGGATATCCATGCTGTCAGCCACAAGGACGATGGCTTCCAGCAAATCCTCAATATTTTTGCGGTATTTTGCTGAAACCGGCACCACAATGGTGTTGCCATCCCATTCGTCGGGGACAAGCCCGGCATCGGCAAGCTGGCGCTTGACGAAATCGGGGTTGGCTCCGTCCAGATCAATTTTATTCATTGCCACAATAATCGGCACCCGGGCGGCGCGTGCATGGGCAATGGCTTCCCGGGTCTGCGGCATGATTCCATCATTGGCAGCCACAACCAGGACAACAATATCAGCACCCTGGGCGCCGCGGGAGCGCATCGCTGTGAATGCCGCATGACCGGGGGTATCCAGGAAGGTGATGTGATGTCCTTTGTGATCCACCTGGTAGGCTCCAATATGCTGGGTGATGCCGCCGGCTTCTCCAGCCGCCACCTCGGTGTGGCGGATGGCATCAAGCAGGGTGGTCTTGCCATGATCTACATGCCCGAGAATGGTCACCACCGGCGCGCGGGATACCAGTTGATTGGGATTTTCATCAGCGATCAACTGGCGCCAGTAGGGGATTTCGCCCACTTCCTTGGGTTTTTCTTCCTCGAATGCCTCCTGCTGGGCAACGAAACCCATTTCGGAAGCAACAATGGCAGCCGTGTCAAAGTCTACCTGCTGGTTGATATTGGCAATCACCCCGTTGGACATCAAAATTTTAATGACCTGAATGGGGCTTGCCTCCATGCTGCGAGCCAGCTCACGTACCGTGATCATGTTCGGAAGGACCAATGTCTTTTGTCCATTTTCGCTCATACTTTACCTCCTCCTGAATGCCCCCCTGCGAATCTCCCCGGTTTAAAACCTTCGGGGCGGAAAACCCGCCCCGAACGACAGAAGCCAGAATTTGGCTGATGTGCCGCCAGTAGGGTTAATCTTCGCTTTTAATCATATTATCAAAGTCCTGTTGAAATGAGTCAGGCTTGTTCATCCACGGCGGAACGCTGTTCTGCTTCAGCAGGCAGGGTTTCCATCCAGGCAGTCAGCATCAACCGATCTGCTTCGGAGAGTTCCACTTTCAAAGACTGGGCAAGGGCACCCTTCAAACCGCGCTCCCAGCAGGAACGCTGGTTGTGCAGGTAGGCTCCCCGTCCATTCGCCTTTCCGGTCGGGTCAATGATGATTCCTTCCGGAGTGCGCACGATGCGGGTCAACGTTCGTTTGGCAATTACCGTCCGGCAGCCGACGCAGGTGCGCTGGGGAACATGTTTGACTCGTTTCTGTGTTTTTTTACTCACCTATCCTTCCCATGCTCTCGATGAACTAGAGGGACCACTCATCATCATTGCCGCTGCGCTTATGCTGCTTGCGGATAATGGTGATGTCACGATCGGGATCATACTCCACCTTGACGTAGCGGCGACCCTTCTTACCCTTTGATTTTTTACGATCAGCCTTCTTGCCAGATCCTTCTTCCTCCTCCTCTTCCTCCCCATAATTGGTGGCAGTGAGGACTTCGGGACGCAGTGCAAAAATTTCTTCCAGGGAGGGTTCTTCTTCCGGGGTCGGTTCTTCAGCAGGCGCTTCTTCCATTACAACGGATACCTCTTCTTCAACAGCTGGTTCAACTTCCGGTAAAACTTCTGGCAGAACTTCTTCAACCGCGGCGGGTTGTTCTTCAACAACCTCCACAACCTCGGGCGCGGGTATTTCTTCAACGACTTCCGGTTTTTCAGCAGCTGCCTGCGCTTCTGCGGCTGCCTGCTCTGCCAGGCTGTCCATCAAATTTCGAATGGTTTGCATGGCTTTCTGACCGATGCCGTTCAGCCGCAAAATATTATCAGGCATCGTATGCATTTCAATAATCAGTTCAGCAAGTGTCCTGTAACCGCCCCCCTGGAGGATATACGCCACATGCTCGGGTAAACCACTGTCGAGAATATCCGTCTCGTGGGCGGATGCGGGAATGCCTTCCAGGATTTCAGGCTTGATGAGTTCAATCGGTTTTTCAGGCTCCCGGGCGGCTACCATGCGCCGTTCAACCCGGTCGATGAATTTGGCGATTTTGTCATATTCCTCGGCGGAAAGCGGGCGACCTTCCGATTTGCGCACCAGCAGATCCTGTATGGTTTGCAGGAGTTCCTCACCAATTTGCTCCGCCAGAGCTTCATCTGCACGGACATGCTGCAGGGCTTCGCTGCCAGCTTCGGAGAGACTCTTGATGTCAATTCTCCAGCCGGTCAGCTTGGCGGCAAGGCGGGCATTTTGTCCGTCACGTCCGATTGCCAGGCTCAGTTGATCCTCAGGAACGATCACAGTCGCAGTTTTTCCACCCGAGGAGCGCTCATTTAAATAAACACCAGTCACCTTTGCCGGGCTGATGGCTTTGGCAATGAAAAGTGCCTGGTCGGGATTCCATTCGATGACATCAATTTTTTCGTCGTGCAGTTCCTTGACAATTGCCTGGATGCGCACGCCCTTGATTCCCACACAGGCGCCCACCGGGTCAATGCCCGGCTGGGAGGCGGAGACCGCCACCTTGGCGCGCTCGCCCGGTTCCCGGGCGATGGAGCGGATTTCAACCACTCCATGGTAGATTTCCGGAACTTCTGTTTCCAGCAGACGCCGCAGGAAATTGCGGTGGGTGCGGGAAAGGATGATCTGCGGACCCCGCGGGTTGTCATTCACCTCGGCAAGCAAAGCACGTACGCGGTCATGCACACGGAAGCGTTCATTGGGGATCATTTCCTTGCGGGGCATGTTGCCTTCGGCTTTCATGTCCAGCCCGATGGTCAATCCCTGGTTGTTGGCGGCTTGAACAATGCCATTGATGATTTCGCCAACCAGTTTGCGGAAATGGTCAAGCTGTGCCTGGCGTTCCGCATCACGGATGCGCTGTTGAATGACCTGGCGCGCCGTCTGGGCTGCCACCCGACCAAAATCAGCCGGGGTGCACTCGACCAGTGCCATTCCCCCCAGTTCAACTTCGGGATCCACCAGGCGGGCGTCCTCCAGGCTGACCTCGGTGGTGGGATTTTCCACGCTTTCCACCACTTCCTTCTCAGCATAGATGGTCACCTGTCCGGTGTCTATGTCGACTTTGGCTTCCACCCGTTGATTTTGTGAAGCCATCATGGCTTTGCGATAAGCCGAAGCCATGGCGGATTCCAGCGCGCTCAAAATAATCTCACGCGGGAGACCTTTTTCTTCCAATACTTCATTAAAAGCCAGGGTAAATTCGTTCTTCATCCTTTTCTTACCAACCTTGCCCTAAATACGCAGAAAAGTGGGGAGCGCCCACTTTCCGGTGTGTGCGATATTGCTTACTCAACAGGTATATTTTAGCATAATACCCATGCAGAATCAAGGTTTTACTTGCCCCCTCCAATTCACCCTGTGATAGAATGTCACCAATATCATCCCCGGAGCA
>CALMHE010000062.1 GCA_937863865.1 uncultured Anaerolineaceae bacterium
GGCGGGGCTGCTTTCCACTTTCATGCGTTGGGAGACAATTGACGAGCTGCGGATTTATGGCAGCCGTTCGGCGCTGGATCGAATTGGTGATTTGTTGTACGGGGTGGTTTTACGCGGCGGTCATCCGCCCATGCCCATCGAGATGGTCTCCCTGAACTCGGGCGTGTTTTGGGGGGCGGAGGATTTTGCCGTCTCAGCGTTCCCCGTCATCCACCGCGGGGCGGAAAGCCTGGGTTTCCTGTTTGAAGAAAAGGGACGCAAACCCTTTCTGCCGGAGAAGGCGGAAGAATTGGCTCTCCCCGCCGGACCCTGGCGGCGGGACCTGGTGGCTGGCAAACCGGTAACCCTGCCGGATGGGCGCACCATTGAACCTGACCAGGTGCTGGGTGAGTTCCGCAGGGGCACCCGCCTGGCGGTGATTGGTGACACCGGTGAGATTGACTCCCTGGTGGATATCTGCCAGGGTGTGGATGGAATCGTGATTGAATCCACCTATCTGGAAGAGGAAGCCGCCATGGCGCGGCGTTTCGGTCACCTGACGGCGCGCCAGGCTGGGGAGCTGGCATTAAGAGCGGAAGCCCGTCAGCTCTTCCTCACGCACATCTCCCGGCGATACCGTGAAAAGGATGTGCTGGCGGAGGCGCAGGCAGTCTTCCCCAACGTGGTTGTGGCACGTGATTTTGACACCCATACAGTTAAATCACTGTTTTGATTCTCTCTGTTCCCGTTTTCCCTGCTGATACTGGGTAAAACCCTGGACGAGCTGCAGTAAACCGATGATCCCGGCGCCATAGCCGAGCATGATCATCTGGCTTTCGGGATTGGTCAGCTGCAGGTAGACGACAATGAGAATGGCGCCTGCCAGCCACATGGCGGCGTAAATCATCTGCCTGCGTCCGTTTTCAACGGGGTTATCGGGCAGAACGCGGATGCGCGCCTTGCCGCTGATCCAGCCTTCCTGTCCCTCCGGAGTTACCACCTTCACCCAGCCATCGCTGCCTTCCACTTTCTTCACATCCTGCACCACCAGGCGGGCGCCGCGTGCCAGTGTGCCCAGTTGATCGGCTTCAACGGAGGGTTCACTATAAAAAACCGCCTGCTTCTGGTCCAGCTGGACTTTGCGGATGGCAAAGACACGGGTATTGCCCATCACAAATCCCATTTGCCCGTCCGGTCGCTGGATGTGCACCCAGCTTTTGCCTTTGCGCCGGGTGATTTTCATGATTTCAACGTGATCACCGGCATGCAGCGAATAGACACTGATCCCATCGGGATCCATCTCCGGGTATACCGGAACACTTTCATCAACAATTCGGACCTTCATGGCAACTCCTGGGGCGGCTAATAATCAAGCGTGCTGCCGCCAATAAATTCACGAATGACAGATGTGGATGGAATGGAACTCTCATCCTGGATGGGTAGAACTGCCTGCAGCAGGGTATGGACGCGCTCCGCACGGGTGAAGGCATCCTCCCGCAGCGGGTTGCCGCGGTATTCCTGCACCCAGGCGGCAAACTGACTGCCCAGACGGTGGCTGTATATGGGCAGCTCGTAGGGCATGCCCGTGTTGAGGATGTAATCGGTGGTACTGATGAGCGGGATGATGTTATGCATTTCGCTGGAGCGGACGTAGTGCCAGTGCTCCAGTGTGCGGTGGGGGTCATAGGAGCGGTGGACGGCGTCCCGCAGCATGCGCCTGATCAGTCGAATATCGGTCCACCGGACATATCTGCCGCCAGGACCCTTGATCTGCATCAATGGTTCCAGATAAAGCTTGAACTTCTGCTCATCGGGCACATCCAGCGTCATGGCGGGAAACAGACCATGCAGACTGTCAATCAAAATCACCTCGTTGGCATGCAGCTGCATGGGGGTATGATCAGCCTGCCGCCTGCCGGTCTTGAAATCATAGAAGGGGATGCGGACTTCCTGACCACTGATCAGGCGGGCTAAATGCCCGCTCACCAGCTGCAGGTCAAGCGCCTGGGGGGTTTCAAAATCATAATCCCCAAATTCATCCCGGGGATGCATCTCCAGGTCGTAAAAGTAGTTGTCCACGTTGAGCGTCACCAGCCTGATTCCCACCTGGCTGAGCCGCCTGCCAATCTTGATGGTGGTGGTGGTTTTACCGGATGATGAGGGACCGGTGATGATGACCAGTTTCAGCTCATTACGGCGGGAAATGATCATCTCCACTGCATTTTCCACATCCTCCTCGTATGCCTCTTCGGATTCCTGCACAATTTGGGGAAATTCACCGCGCTGCAGGCGGTCGTTCAGCAGGTCAACCGTGTTCAATCCATGCTCGACCG
>CALMHE010000063.1 GCA_937863865.1 uncultured Anaerolineaceae bacterium
GGCGGGGACTGCTTCTCAACCTCTTGACATGACCGCCGGTGTTGTGATAATATATGAATACATGATCATATATTCAAGGATATATTGATGAAAGACCCTTACACCTGCCAGGAAAATATCATCCACCCCGAGGATGTGCTTGCCGCCGGGCAGACCCTGATTGACGGGCTTGCCGCCACCCGCCTTGCCCGCACCTTCCAGGCGCTCGCCGACCCAACCCGCGTCCGGCTTATCTCCGCCCTGCTGGACCGGGAACTGTGTGTCTGCGACCTGGCGGCTGTGTTGGGTATGAGCCAGTCGGCTGTCTCACACCAACTGCGCATCCTGCGCGACCTTTACATCGTCCGCACCCGCAAGGAGGGGCGGATTGTCCACTACGCCCTTGATGACGCCCACATCCGCGATTTGTTTGTCCGCGGTCTGGAACACATCCTCCACGAACCCACCAACTGAGACCACCATGCCCACCGAAACCTACCTCATTGAAGGAATGGACTGCGCCGACTGCGCCCTGCACATTGAACAGGGCGTGTCAAAACTGGATGGCGTTTCACACGCCCGGGTGAACTTCTCCACCGCCGTGCTGGAGGTGGAGGGCAGCGCCCCCCCTGAAACCATCCGCCGGAGGGTGGAACTGTTGGGTTACCGCCTGACAGACCCCATCACACCCCACCGGAAAAAGACGGGCTTTCCGGCTCACATGATCCAGCAGCCGAAGGTTCGCCTGCTGCTTGCCGGTGCAGCGCTCTTTGGACTGGGCATGCTGGTGGACATCCCCTGGTTGGGGAAAACCCTCCAGCTTGCCGCCCTGGCGGTGGCGGGGTACCCCATCCTGCGCAGCGGGGTGGTGAACCTGTGGGTGAACCGCACCTTCAACATCAACCTGCTGACCGGGCTGGCGGCAATCGGCGCTGCTCTGATCGGTGAAACCACCGAAGCCGCCGCCCTCATCCTGCTCTTCTCGCTGGCTGAGATGCTGGAGGATTATGCCACCGACCACTCCCGCCACGCCCTCGATGACCTTTCCACCCTGCTGCCCGAACAGGCGGTCCGCCTGGTGAACGGAAGGGAGGAACTGGTGCCGGTCAGCGCCCTGCAGGCGGGCGACCGGCTGCTCATCCGCCCGGGTGAGCGCATCCCGATGGACGGCGAAGTGCTTGCCGGGGAGAGTGAAATCAACCAGGCAGCCATCACCGGCGAATCCCTGCCTGCCTTTAAATCACACGGGGCACAGGTATACGCCGGAACGGTCAACGGTTCCGGCGCGCTGGAGATCCATGTCACCCACCCGGCGGAGGAAAATGTGCTCGGAAAAATCATCCAGCTGGCAGCCGACGCCCAGGCAAAGCGCGCCCCCACCGAACGCATCATCGACCGGTTTGCTCGTACCTACACCCCGGCAGTGGTGGCGCTGGCGCTATTGACGGCTGTCCTGCCGCCGCTGCTATGGGGCGCTCCCTTTCTGGATCCCGCCTCCGGCGGGCGCGGCTGGCTCTACCGGGGTCTGGCACTGCTGGTCATCTCCTGTCCCTGCGCCCTGGTGATCTCCACCCCGGTCAGCATACTCAGCGGCATCACCGCCGCGGCGAGGCGCGGGGTGCTCATCAAGGGTGGTGCGGCGATGGAAAAGCTCGGCAGGGTGCGCTTCCTTGCCTTTGACAAAACCGGCACGCTCACCAGTGGTCTGCCGGTGGTGAGCATGCATACCCGGCTGGACTGTGATTCTCCCAACTGCACCGAGTGCGACCAGGTGCTGGCGCTGGCATCGGCGGTGGAGCGGCGCAGCACCCACCCGCTGGCACATGCCGTTGTCAGTGCGGCAGGGGAACGCGGCGTTCTGGATGCTTTTCCCCCGGCGGAGGGCGTGCAGGTCCTGGCAGGTCTGGGCGTGCAGGGCGAAGTCAACGGCACAACGGTGACCGTGGGTAGCCACCGCATGTTCCATCAAACCCCCACCCATTCCCCCGAGGCATGCCGGATTGCCACCCGGGCAGAGGAAAAAGGGGAAACACCCATGCTCATTCACGATGGCGAAGGAGTCTGCGGTGTCATTACCGCCGCGGACGAAATCCGCCCGGAAAGCGCCGCAGTGATCGGCGAATTGCACCGGCTGGGCTGCCGCACCGCCCTGCTGACCGGTGACCATGCCGCCGCGGCACAGCGCGTGGCGGATGCCCTGGGCATGGACAATGTGCGCTCATCACTGCTGCCCGCTGAAAAGCTGGACGCCATCCGCAGATTGGCGGAAATGCCGGGCGGCGCCGCCATGGTTGGCGATGGCATCAACGATGCCCCGGCACTGGCTGCCGCCACCGTGGGAATCACCATGGGCGGGGCGGCTTCCGCCCAGGCGATGGACACCGCCGACGTGGTGCTGATGGCGGACGGGCTGGGGCAGCTCCCCGGCACGGTGCGGCTCTCCCGCCGGGTGCGCACGATCATTATGCAGAACATCGCCTTCTCACTGGCAGTCAAGCTGGGGTTCGTGGCGCTGGCTGTGGCGGGCATTACCACCTTGTGGCTGGCAGTGCTGGCGGATACCGGCGTGACCCTGCTGGTGATTGCCAATGGTATGCGGCTCCTGATCAGGCAGGAAAAATCCGGCGGCAATTGACAGGCAAGCCGGATTGTGTATAATTGGATACGCTCAAAGGCTCACTAGCTCAACTGGCAGAGCAATTGACTCTTAATCAATGGGTTCAGGGTTCGAGTCCCTGGTGAGTCACTTTTTTATTTCTGAATATGGAGGTTCAGGCTCCCCCAGGGAGGGGGTGATATCGAGTCCCTGGTGAGTCACCTCAAAATCCCCGCCAAGGGGATTTTTGTTTTCTATCAGGGTTCCGGCTCCCCTAATGATAGTCCGTAGGGTGCGGTCTGGTTTTGACCGCACCAATATGTGGATGAATGCAAATGGTGCGGTTAACATACAACCGCACCCTACCTGACCTGTAGGTTGGGTTGAGGGCTATAAACCAGGAATGACAGGTTTGATGCGATATTTCAATTTGCGATCATCCCGAAACCCAACACCCTGCAGGTCGATACAAATGGTGTGGTTAAAATACAATCGCACCCTACTATTTAAATTTCACGGCGTGCGGTCTGGTTTTGATCGCACCAACCTGCGGATTAATACAAATGGTGCGGTTAACGTACAACCGCACCCTGCATTTTAAATCTCTCAGAAAAGAATCACCCACAAATTACGCTGATTTCCCAAATTAATAAATAGATACTCCCCCGGTCTGCCCCCAATCCAAACACTTCATGGAATCCCGCCCCCCTCACCGCTTGCATAAGTAATACGGGTCCTTGTTGTCACTTCCCTCCCGCACCCAGCCTGAACTCTCCTGCTCCAGGTAGACAAGTTTCTCCCGGAACACCTGCGTCCCGCCGGACACCCGCACCAGCCACCAGCTTGATTGATCACTGCAGCGCGGTCCGCCAATGACTTCCACCTCCGTCCCCGGATAGATGCGGAACTTCTCGTTATCACCCGGCTCCGGGCTGGTGCGTACGATCAGACGGTCCGATTGTGTACAGACCCACGCCCAATCCCCGATGCTCAACCGCTGGGGGGCTGCCCCGGGGCAGGAACTGGCGGTCGTCGGGGTCCGGGTCGGGACCGGGATGGGGTTGGGGTTGGTTTTGACAGTGGGAATCGGGGTCCAGGTTGAAATTTTGGCGGGTGTTGGAGCGGGCGATGTAGCTGTCGGTTCGGGCTGAGTCGACTGATGGGCGGGCGGGAAGGACCCCCGGTGGAAAAATCCCCAGGGATCGAAAATCCACAAAACAACAAACGCCAGGACGATAATAACCATCACCCCGCCCAACACCACCGGGAGGCTGGAGCGCCGTCCCGGTTGGAAGGCACTGTCCGGCTGGGTTGAAATGGGCTGCCCGGTGGTCGGGCAGAATTTTGCATAATCGGGGTGATTTTCACCGCAATAAGGACACTGCATGGTTCACCTTTGCATGGTTCAAGACAACTAAAATTACATCCATTCCTGGTACTCCCCGATGTGCTGGGCGGGTAAAAACCTGGTTTCATCAACAATGTTGTACACACACCAGCTGTTCAGGGAATAATCAAAGCAAATAAAATCATTCGAGGATATATCCATTACCGGCATCAGCCTGATGAATTGGAAATCCACCTGCAGCTCCCGGGATGCCTGCAGGATCTGCTTCAGGGATAACAGGTGATAGCCGATTGAATCATCAAAGAAAAACCCTTCCTTCTGGAATGAGACGACTTTTTGGACTTCCAGGGGCAGCTGGCATTGAAAATGTTCGTTCAATGCCTGGACGGCAAACTCGTCCACCTGAATTTGATCCAATTGCTGGATGAAATCCTTGAAACGCATCGTCAATCCTCCCCGCCCAATTTTGCGCCAATCTGGCGGTAAGGGCTGTCCGGTTTATGGATACCCCAGCTGTCCGTATGCTCCAGGGTATGCATGGGGGTAATATTTTTCACCTGGTTTTCGCCACCCATGCCAAGCGGGTGGATGTGGTGCATGTCATAAGGATCACCGTCTTTTTTGATGACATCTCCACCCGGAGAATGAACATCCTCCTGGTAGGTCGGCCAGGGCATCCCATGTTCGTCCTGCCAGGAAGACATCAGGTTTTTATATTCCCGGCGGTATTCCGCCCTTTTTTCAGCGGTCTCATCCGGTGATAATTTTTCCCATCCCTTATCAAACACGGCGTTTTTATCAATCGTATTTGGATATTCCGAACGATCGAGCAAATCCTGGTGATAATTTTCCTTTAATTGATTGAGGTCGAAATCCTCGCCCGCATCCTTGACGGCAGCCGCTCCATCATTTCCAACGGATTTACCAGGACCTGATTCTCCATCATGGTCGATTCCCTGCATGGCGCGGGATGCCTTGATGGAAACCCCGCTGTTGGGAGCCGTCTCAGCTTGAGCCTCCCTGGTATCGGGCACATCAACATCCTTCATCATCATCCTCCCATTCAGGATCCGAACCCCTGCATGGATCGGATCGATTTTTGGCTGAGAATATCCGTGGGGCGTTGTTTTTCAGAAGCGGCATCCAGGATGGACCAGGCTTTTTTAACGGCGGTTTCCACCAGCCGGACTCCCTTGCCAGCCGCATCCTGGGCGGCTTTCATTACTGCAGCTTCCATGGCTCATCAACCTCCTTTCAGGTGTTCGGAATAAGCTTTTTCAAACATGGTCCGCATGTGGCGGGTGAATTGGAAATCAATCTCGTGTGCCAGGTAACAATATGCAGCATCCAGCCGACCCTCCAGCCCACCCCGCATGCCAGCCCGGGCGCAGACCCGGGCGATTTCCAGCCAGTTCCGCTGCCAGAATTCGGGTTCCGGATGCTCCTCAAAACCGAGCAGGGCGCGGCAGAATTCCCCGTGGATTTCCTTGTCCAGGGTGAGCGGCTCAATTTCCTCCCGGTAATGGCAGGGGTCTCCGCAAAAGCGGCAGCCGTCAAACGGAAGGCTTTCAATCAGGTGGCTTTGATGAAAATCCTCCATCTTTTCGTGGATTTCATCATCGGAGGGTATTTGACCAAAACCGGCGCTGTCCTTGAATTCCGGAATCATCACAAAGGTGGCGCGTTCCAGACCGGTTTGAAATATTGCCGCCTCCCCCACCCGCAGTTTGCCCAAAAAATTGCATTGTTCATCGTCCATGATCATTGCCCGGGCGATTGCCTCACGGTCACGGCGGTCGCGCAGCTGGTGGGCAATCTGGAGGTTCGTGTTGCGCATTGCATCCGGTGCCAGCTTTTCCGGCGATTGATCAGCGATGACCAGCCCCTCGCCATATGCCCTGACCTCCGAGAGCATGTTGCTGAAGGCTCCCACCGATTTTGCCTTGGTGTCGGCTGCCACTTCGGTGTTTCCAACCGATTGGGTATTGCTGAGAACGTTATGCGCCTCCTCAACGACGGTCAGATGCTGCAGGTGATTCGCAGGGTGAATTTCACGATACTCCCGCAGCCAGGTGAGCAGGTACATCATGGTCAGGGCTTTGTCATCCTCATTCAGGTCATTCAACTCAAGGATGACCGGGCGGTTGAAGATGAGATCCGCCGGGAAGGAGCGCTGGCAGCCGAACATGCGTCCCTTGCTGCCCCGCAGCAAACCGCCTATTCTGCCGGATGCCGCCGCCCGGATGTTGTGATAGGTTTCCCCGGCATATCCACGGGTTTCCGCCACCCGGATGACTTCGTTGTATAAATCGCGCATGGTGGGGAAAAGCCTGGTTTCATCCGCCCCGGCGCGGTCGGTCAGTTTCCAGTCTTTGGATTTATAAATTTCCTCCATTGCCTCGGCAATGATGGAAGGCAGGATGCCAAACTGCGGCAGGGCGGCATCAAAACATGCCTGCAGCCTGCCCAGGTGGGCTTCCAGACGCACCCCGGGCAGCAGTTCAAAGGGGTTTAAGCGAAACGGGGAGGTTGTTTCATCCCCCAGGGTGAAGATCAACAGGTCTTCAAAACCGGGGACACGGCTCAACGCCCGGTATTCCTTTTTGGCTGCTTCAATTACAAGGAATGGAATATGGTGTTCCTTCCAGATTTGATTGAGCAGGAACAATACCGTGTTGGTCTTGCCGCTGCCTGTAAATCCGGTGATCAATGCATGGCGGGAAAGGTCCTTCAAACGCACCACCGCCCTGCCGCCCCGGCGGTATCTGCCAAGCAGCACCTGGTCCCGGGTGACATCCCCCGGAC
>CALMHE010000064.1 GCA_937863865.1 uncultured Anaerolineaceae bacterium
ATACTTCTGTCAGACTGGATGAGTGATGGAAACCGCACTATGATATTGAAAGTATATTCCAGGAGATCTTAATACCAGCGGTAAACAAGAGGTACGGTGTCCATCAATAATCATAATTAACAATAAAACAGGAGGTGTATCTTGTCTGAAACTCCAGCTGGAAAACCATATATTGTTGGAGATGATGAAAAAGTCTCCAAAATAATGGTTTACACTTCCCAGACACTCTTTTGGGGGGATGTGGTTGTTAAGGATCAATTGCGGGTCAGCACTTGGATGCGCACCAATGTTGCACCGGATTTTTTCCGTTTATATGATGCCAGGGTCATTTATCCCTCACCTGGAGATTCACCCCGCCCCATCGGTTACTCCGAATTATACATCCCGACGAATCAGGTGATTGCATACCATTTAATGCCCCCATTAACTGAACCCCTGGATTATGATCCCACTGAACCCAATCGCATCATGGAGCCCATCCGTGTCCTGGCAGGCACATTTCTGATTCAGGGTGGATTAAGGATTTCAACCCAATTTACTTTGGGGAAATATCTTGAATTCACCAAGGAACTATTCATTCCCCTGTATGATGTTGAAATCGTCAATCAAATCATGCCATCCCTGGGAGTAATGCGGGTTTATTATGTCCTGGTTCGGCAGAATGCAGTTTCCTTCTCCATAATTAATTCGTGATATGCATATCCTTCAAAGGAATCAATCCATGGAAAAGCCTTTGGTTTTCGTTACACGCACCATTCATCCTCCTGCTTTGGAACGCCTGTCAACCTTTGCCAATGTGGAGGTCTGGCAGTCGCCTGCACCCCCTCCCCGGGAGATCCTTTTGAATAGGATTGAAATGGTCGATGGGATTCTGACACTATTGACTGAGTCCATCGATCAAGAGGTCATCGAAGCAGCAGGAAAGAATCTTAAAGTAATCAGCCAGATGGCAGTTGGATTTGACAATATCAATATAACGTTGGCTACGCGCAAGGGTATTCCTGTGGGAAACACCCCAGGCATCCTTTCCGAGACAACCGCTGATTTCACCTGGGCACTCCTCATGGCAGCTGCCCGTCGTGTCTCCGAAGCAAATCGCGAGGTCCATCAGGGAATCTGGCGCCCATGGGGTCCGGATGTCCTGACTGGTATGGATGTTTTTAACGCCAATCTCGGCATAATAGGCTTTGGTCGGATTGGTCAGGCTGTCGCCCGGCGGGCAATGGGTTTTTCCATGCAGGTCATGTACTATGATCTCAAGCGGTTTCCGGAAGCTGAAATCGACTGCCATGCCCAATACGCACCCCTGGACATGGTCCTCAGCCAATCTGATTACATCACCCTTCACATCAACTTGAACACTCAAAGCCATCACCTGATCGGAATGGATCAATTTAAGTTAATGAAACCTTCTGCCATTTTCATTAATACATCCCGTGGTGGTGTAGTCGATTCGGATGCCCTCTATCTTGCATTAAAAGAAAAATGGATTACCTCCGCCGCGATAGATGTCTTCGAATCTGAACCCATCCCCCCGGATCATCCCATCCTGGATCTGGACAACCTGATTATCACCCCTCATATTGCCAGCGCCAGCAAACAAACCCGCGCCCGGATGGCTGAAATGGCGGTCGATAATCTCATCGCAGGGATTACCGGTAAACCCCTGCCCCATTGCGTGAATCCCGAAGTGTATCAGGCGTAAGCAAACAAAAAACACAAATCATTAACGTTCGTTCCAGTTGGTCCGGTTATCAACAGGGAGTTTACCTGATTAAAATATTCATGGGAATTATTATCGGAGAGGAAATGATCCGGAAATAATCCTTTTTGCGCTCCAACCTGGTACGTATTTCCAGTGACTACCGCACCAGCTGCATTTGTAGGACCATCCTCTCCATCGGTTGCCAGGCTGATCAGGGATATATTATCCATTCCCGTTAAGACTTGAACGCCTGCCAGCGCCAATTCCTGGTTGCGTCCACCGGTTCCTGATCCACTGACGGTCACTGTGGTTTCTCCCCCGGCAACCCATAAAAGAGGTCGATTTTTCAAGTTTGAGTCTCTGACGGCGTGTAAAAATCGGGTTGCAAGGGTTTCCCCAACATCTCTGGCTTCACCCTGCATTTCTGTCGTGAGGATTTCAACATGAAATCCTTCCAGTTCAGCCTGGTTCGCAGCAACGTGAACAGATTGCCGGTTGCTGGCGACAATAAAATTATATGGCATATGTTGAGAAATATGAATATCTTCTGACAGTGAATATTCGTGCATTTTTAAATTTAAATATTCTTTCATATTTTCAGGCATGTGTGCCCATATTCCATATTGATGTAGAATTTCCACAGCTTCCTCGGGATGTTTGGCGCCTAAAACTGTTGGTCCGGAGGCAATCATGTCCCGGCGATCTCCGACCACATCAGACATGATTAATGCAATCATTGTGGCGGGCAGAGAAGCCCGGATCATCCCTCCATCCTTTATCAAATCAAATTGCTTCCGGATGGTATTTAATTCGATAATATTTGCCCCAGCAGTCAACATCTGTCTGGTTAATGATTGGATATCCTCCAACTGAATTCCGGGAGCAAGAGCCATCATGAGCGCTGAGCCTCCACCAGAAATTAGGCTGATAACCAGGTCGCGTGATGTCAATCCACAAAGAAACTGCTGCATCCCCTTACCAGCGCGCACACTTCTTTCGTCCGGCACAGGGTGACTCCCAATCACTCTTTGGATATTCCCCCATTTCCACCTTCCCGGTTGTAAATGTTTCCCGATCAGAAAACCGGTTGTTATTCTTTCTCCAAGTAGATCCAATATCCCCTCAGCCATGGTAAAAACAGCCTTGCCCACACCGGTCAGAATAATTCGATCATATTGGTGTAAATCAAATACACAATCACCAACCACAAGGCAATCCCTGTTGACATGGACATTCCTTTGGACTGCTTTATACGGGTCAGCAGCCATTAACCCGGCATTGAGAATCCGGGCGGTTACATCGGGATCTCCAACCTGGGATAACATCCCAGGTGAAATCATTGGTTGATGATCCATTTTGCCGCACCTCCAAAGATTATGTATGGGTTAATATACCAGCATTTCAGGGTGTGGAATTTATAAAAACGAATACAATTATTTTGGGTGTCAATTCATGGATAAATCGAAAAATTATTGGCCAGTCCCGGCTGGTTATTCCAAACATCTCCCGATAAATGGAGAGGATGGTTCATTCTGGCAGGATCGGGGAGACCGCCACCATGCCGGCGTGGATATTTATGCTCCACCTCAATCCAAGGTTATTTTACCCGAAGATGGTATTGTCCTGGATGTCGAAATTTTTACCTCTCCGAAAATTCGACAATACTGGCATTTAACCTATTCGATTTTTGTAAAATCGATTTCAGGCTATTTCCTCAGGATGGCGGAACTGGAACAACCAACATGTAAACAAGGTGATGAGTTAATAGCTGGTTCATTAATCGGTTTGGTCGGTTGCGTCCTTAATTCCGCCGAAATATCACACCACTCCCCCATATATATCCAAGAATTAAGCGAGAGGGGAAGGTTTTCAATGCTGCATTTCGAATTACACTCCTGTTTTCCACCGGATATAACGAATTACCTGGGAGGAAATTATTATCAGGATTTTCCACCTGCCACATTATTGGATCCGACACAATATTTGACGAATTGCACCCGAGATTATGAATAATGTACCTCAAATTTGTTTTGATTTAGAGGTATACTAATTTTCGGCTTTATAACTAAGAAATCAAATCCTGTTTAGGAGGAATAGATGGATCACACACTTATGAACAAACTCTTCAAACCCCAATCAATTGCCGTTGTGGGGGCTTCCAACACAGTTGGCAAGATTGGTCACACAGTAATAAAGAATCTTTTGGAAAGTAAATATGAGGGTAAAATTTACCCGATCAATCCCAAGGATCCAGAAGTACAGGGGTTGAAAGCTTATAAAAGTGTTTTGGAAGTACCTGGTGAAATCGATTCTGCTGTCATCACAGTTCCCGCTAGCCTTGTCGAACAGGTGACGGAAGAATGCGGCAAGAAGGGTGTGGGGGGATTAATCATCATCACATCAGGTTTCAGTGAAGTTGGCAACAGGGATTTGGAAGACCGTATCGTCGAAACTGCCAAGCGCTACGGTACCCGCATCCAGGGTCCCAACATTGTGGGCACCATGTCCAACTCCAATAAAATGAATGCCTCCTTTGGTCCTTTCCTTCCTTTTCCTGGAAAGGCAACCCTGGTTTCTCAGAGTGGTGCTCTGCTGCTCGCAATTGATGCTTCCACCTATACTCGTGGGATTGGTTTCGACAAACTCATCTCCATCGGCAATATGTCTGATATTGATATTGCCGATTGCATCGACTGGCTCAATGACGATGAAGATACAACCTGCATCACCCTTTACATTGAAGGATTTAAGGATGGTCGTAAATTCATTGATTCCTGCCGTAAAGCCAAAAAACCCATCATTGCCCTCAAGGCTGGCGTTTCCGCTCATGGAGCCGCCGCGGCAGCATCTCATACTGGATCACTGGCTGGTGCTGCCAAGGTTTACGGAGCTGCATTCCAACAGAGTGGTGTTGTTCAGGCATCCGACCTGGATAACCTGTTCAATCGCACCCTGGCTCTGTCACTGCAACCCCCAATGCAGGGAGACAACCTTCTCATCATCACCAACGGAGGTGGTGTGGGTGTCCTGGCAACAGATGCGGCAGAAAATTCAGGCATGCCGCTGAAATTTGCTCCCCCCGAGCTTCAAGCTGAATTAAAAAACCACATGCCGGAATTTGGATCTGCCAAAAATCCAGTCGACCTGACAGGAATGGCTGGTCTGGAATGGTATCATGATTCCGTCCGCTACTCATTCACCCATCCCTGGGTCGATGGCATCGTGGTCCTCTACTGCGAGACTGCCATGACCGACCCCATGGAAATTGCCAGGGGCGTCAAGCAGGCATTGGATGAATCCGGTGTTACCGATAAACCTCTCGCCGTTTCCATGGTGGGTGGTGAACGCTGCACCAAAGCCATGCGCGGGCTGGTGGATAACGGCATTCCCAGCTATGGAGCTCCGGATCTGGCAGTAAACGGCATGGCAGCTCTGCACGAATAT
>CALMHE010000065.1 GCA_937863865.1 uncultured Anaerolineaceae bacterium
CGCATGGCGCTCGTCATATTCCAGCTGTTGGTTACCATTTGGGCATGTGGTCCTCCGTAAACCAACACAACCACAGGATGTGGTCCCTCGTCCCTGGAATTTGATGGAAGGTACAAAGCTCCAAATAATTGCACCCCCGACCGGTTTTTAAAATCCACCAACCTGGGAGGAGTGAGTGCATATTCCTGGATGCGGGGATCCTGGGCAGAAAACAGGGTTGCCAATTCCTGGTTATCCTCCAGGGAGCGAAGGGTGATTTGGGGAGGGTCCTGGATGGAATGCCACGTGTCAATATAGCGTTTGTGTGAGTGGTCTATGACCACGGAGTGCATACCGGGTTGGGTGGTGATTTGCCTGGCTTCACAACCATCATAATCCACCATGTACAGGTGGGATTCAAGCGGAGAGTTGCGCGTGCCTGTGAAATAGATTTTCCGCTGATCTTGATCGACAGCTGCAATCGAATCCACGATCCACTCTCCACCAGTCAGTGGACGGATTAACCTGCCAATTCCGTCAAACAAGTAAAGATGACGATATCCTGTTTTCTCAGAAGCCCAGATAAAACCCGGCTCTCCGCTTTTACCGAAACCGCGCAATGGAATGAACATATCGTGCAAATTGATCCAGGTCTGGCTGGTTTCGGTTAACAGGATGGTCTTCTTTCCTGTATGGATATTCATGATCACCAGGTCCAGGCGAGTCTGCTCACGATTTTCCACCTGGACGGCTAGTTGTCCGTCAGGTGTCCAGTGCACACGGGCGATGTACTGCTCGGGATCCTCTCCAAGGTCAAGCCAGAGTGGGTCTCCACCAGTGCGTCTGACAACTCCCAGTCGAACATGGGCATTTTGTTTCCCCGCAAATGGATATCGAATGACATCCCGGGTGATGGCATCAACGGGGGCTTGCGCCTGGTGAATGATGGTATATTCCGGTATGTGGGCGTCATCCACTTCTTCAAATGCAATCCATTCGCTGTCTGGAGACCACCAAAAGCCATGACTGCGTCCCATTTCCTCCTGGGCTATATATTCTGCCAGCCCATGGGTTCGTCTCTCCGGGTTCGTGCTTTGGGTCAGCCGGGCAGGCTGTCCTCCCGATATGGAAATGACATGAAGTTCGTTTTCCTGAACATAAGCAACCCAGTGATCGTCTGGAGAAATTTGGGGATCCAGAACCGGAAACTGGCTTCCATCCACAAGCTGGCGAAGGGGTTGATCGGGGTGATCCAGGATAAAGATGGACCCCAGCAATGGTAAAAGAAGAAATGATTTCCGGTTTGCCCACTGGTATTGTGAAATCCCAAGCGCCATCATGCGCTGGCGTTCCCGGCGGAGTTTCTCTTCGGGAGAGAGATGATCCTCACTTGCGCCTTTCATGCCAGGATCTGCCAGTTCATGGACTTCCCCATTCTCTGGCAGGAATGCAAACAGGCGGTTAACCAGGTTGCCTTCCGGTGCAAACAGATATGTGATGAGATGGTCATCGGGTGTAAATGACAGCGATGAGGGAATGTTCCAGCCGGGTGCTGGCAACTGGGAGACGTCCCGGGGTGTGATGGGGGATTTGGATGGGTACATGAAAGGATCCTGAGTTTATGGGATAAGTTAATGGGCTAATTTCGATTGAACCAGGTCGATCAATACTGGATATACCAGGTTTATCTTTTGATTGGGGTTGGTGGGATCAATAAGATCATGCGGCAAATTGTGCTGGATATCAAACTGATAGGTTTGGACGGCAGGGTGCAATGATTTCCAAAGGTTCACCATCCCGAGTGCAAACTCGTTATTCACCAGCCGATCATTATCATTAAGTACCATGCAAATGGAACGGGCGGCTGGTGGTTTACGGCGGGCTTGTCTACGGGCGGACAGACCCAGCCGGATGATGTTAAAGAGGGCATGGGTGGAGATGCGGGCATGGGTATGGGGTCGCTCCGGGTTGGCGGAGCGGGTATTTTGATCCCACCAGCGGTTGATATTTGGCATTGCAAGGAAAAACAGGGATGCAATTGGCGTGAGGGAGGATGGCAGAAAATGAAAACCAAGTGCGGGCGAGATGGGGAGGGCAAAATGAATCTCCGACCGCGCCTGGGCTGCCCAGGTGGTCATGACCCCTCCCATGGATAAGCCGCCGACAATCACTTTGTGTCCCAAGCCAACGGCAATATCCACGCACTCGTGAATGGTTTCCTGCAGAATTTGGGCTGTCAGGGATTGAGTTTCATCGGTCAGGGCGTCCACCTGTCCGTGGAAAGGCACCCGGGGGATCAATACATTGGCGCCCAATTCATGACACAGGCTCCCCAGTTGTCGGAACTGGAATGGGCTGCTGGTATATCCATGGAACCAGACAACTGCCCAATCGCTGATCTTTCCCTGATCCAGGAATACTGTCTTTGAAAGCGGATGAATATCGCTGCCGTCACTGGACTGCAAGGACTTGATTCTCAGAACAGCTTCCTGGTAGGAACGTGATGGATTGGGGTGTGGAGTCAATGAAGCTGATTTCATTTCTTACCGATCAACACGAGGAGATAGAGTAATTATATCTTGGTTAAAACAAACCCGGACACTGCTCAGAGCATTAC